>CAYGVN010000032.1:0-8659 GCA_964353445.1 Candidatus Woesearchaeota archaeon | reverse complement strand
CCGCAGTTTGCAAAATCTATAAAGAATATTCTGATGTCGGTGGCTGCATCAAATGCCTCAAGCACTTCGGCTTTTGCTTCGTCCGGAGTATTCATTGGCACAATATTACCAGATGCATCTACTTTCTGCAGTTCAGTTCCGTCTGCAACGCCGTGAGAAATGACAAAAATATTTTTCATGAACTCCTGTCCAATTTCAATTTCCATAATCCTTACTTGATTTGTTGCATTTAGGGATTTGTATATTCCGTCCCAATACAGCGCATTTCCTCCAGGCAGGATGGCGCTAAGCTGGCCTGCAAGCTCGCTTGGCTTTACAAACTCAGCTTCGTTTACTTTTCCAGCGCTGAGATAAAAAACAGCGCCTCTTTCCCTCTCAGCTGTGTAAGATTCAACTTGACTTATAATTTGCTTTGCAGCAGCAAGTTCTTCTGAAGTTGTATGACTGCTTGCATCAAGCAGGAAAATTGTATACATGCTTGGAACTATTTTAATATCCCTTACAACTGTCTGGGTTTTATCCTCCCAAGCCTTGAAGCCAGTGTACGGGCTGAAAGCAGAGACGTATTTGCCGTTAGGGTCTTTGAAGCGCACCCAAAGCCTGTAATTCTCATCTATAACTGCCCCAACTTCGCCCTTGTAATAAAGTTCTTCCTCTTCTTCTACAAATCCGGGAGTGCCGGGTAAAAATGTTCCAACTTTTTTTGCAGTAGCAGGAATTGTCGTCTTCATCCAGCCGATGAGTAGACTAGCAAAGATAAGAAGTACGACTATGACAACAATTATTCCTACGAGCCCGAGCGCTTTTTTGTTCTCCACTGCCCCTCCTTATGGGCCGCCCATCTTCTCTGCTTCTTCAATGCCTCCGCCTACAAGAGAATTCCAAAGCTCTGTCAGCTTTGTGCTCTGGCCTGTAAAAAAAATCAGCAGGAATACGAGCAGTGCAAGCAGTATGATCATAACAACAATTAACTGCACTGTCAGCTCAACTCCTTTTTTTGAGCGGCGCACAGCCTTGAACCATTCCAAGCAAAACCTCAATAACATATTTATCCTCCAGCAGGGCAGTCAACATCCGCATTACATGTCCCGTCTTGCCCTGGATTTTTGCAGTTATAGCTGACACCTTCAGCTGTGAAAGTCACGCCCTCGCATGATACAAAGAGCGGAGCTTCCCAGCAATGAACTTCTTTGTCATCGTCATCGCCAAGTTTGCTGTCCCCGCTTGTGTCAATATTCGGAAAATATTTTGTGCAGTATTTTGACCCCTCCCAGCTGCTTTTTGATTTCACAAGCTGGGTTGCTTCAAAGCAGGCATTCCTGCATCCAATTGAATATGCGGTTATCTCATCTCCTGTCGCAGCTTCCAGCAGGCCTATTTTTCTTCCCAAACCGCTGAAAGCGCCGGTTCCCCAGCCGACTATGAGAAGAAGTGTTATCACTGCAATCGCTGCTATAACTACAAATTCAATGCTAAGGCCCTGGCCGCGCTTGGACATGTTTTAATTTTTATAAATAGTCGCACTTTCCTGAAGTTGAATTATATTTATATTTACAGCAATCACCTGTCACCAGCGTGCCCTTTGTCTTTGCTGTATTTTGTGTCAAAGTTATTCCAGTAGTTGTTGTCAGCGAACATGCTTGCCCTATATCTGCGTCCCAGCAATACAATCCTGCTTCTGTTGCAGAATCTATTTTGCTGTCTCTATTTATATCTGCAGTGAATGTTTTCTTACAATAATCTGAACTTCTAAACTGTGTATCGCTGGTTATTCCAGATATTCTATCACAAGCTGTGCTGCAAGCAGTCTGAACAGTTTCTATCTCTGAAGGAGCAGGAGCAATCAATTGCCTGAGAAATCCTCCTCCAGCTCCGACTGTGAACGCTACTATAAGCACTAAAATGAGCACTGATATCGCAGCTATTACAATGAAACTCATCGGCAGACCTTGCGCTTTTTTATCTGACATTTTTTTTACCTCCTGTTTATTATGAATTTAAAAGGGCTTGGGATTATTTAAAGGTTTTCAAGATTGCAATCAGGGCTTGGCCTGCCCGAGCATGGCCAATGCTTTATCCCCTAAACCTAAAATTGATTCTTTGAAGAAGAATAGAATTAGGATAATCCCAATTATTCCCAGCACAATCATCATTATATATCCAAACCCGAGCTCTGCCATTTATTTCCACAGCTTGGAGAGTTCTTCGCCCAAGCCCCCAACTGCTTCTTCTCCGCCTATTTGAATTTTGCCGTACAATGCGAGCAAGATGATAACAACAACTATCATAATTATAGCTGCTGCCAAGAAAGCCCACCATGGCGCTTCTGTTGCGCATTTGCCTTGCATGCAGGAAATTAAAGAATTCTGCAGTTAAAAATATTTTGATTATCTATTTGCAGTCTTATTTTTTAATCACACCTTTAGCACCACATTGCGGACATTCAAGTTTTATTGGCCGCTCAAGAGATGGAATTGGCACAGTTCCACTGCACTTAGGACAAGGCATCTCAATAGGATGCTTCGGAACTGTCTTTTCTAAATCAGATTTTTGTTTGCTTTCATCTAGCTGATATATAAGTTGAGATACATCAACAGGTTCCTGAAGCAGGATTTGTGCAGGCTGCGTCTGGGGCGCAGTTTGAGGTTGAACTTGAGAATCCGATGGCTGTGTAGAAGGCTGTGCTTGGTATTGAGTTGAAGGCTGTGGAGATATGTTTTGTTCTGCCTGTGGTTGAGAAGCTTGTAATTGCGGCTGAGGGCTTGGACTATATTGAGTTTGAGGTTTAATTTGTTCTGCAGGTGATGTATAATATGGCTGAGAAATTATTTGGCTTGATTTTGATTTTCTTTTTTTGCTCGCGTAAACGCCTCCGCCTCCAAGAGCAAGCGCTGTTCCAGCCCCTGCGCAAATAAGCGCTGCTGTGGTATAGTCTTGTTGCTTTGGCTTTTGACTTTCTTTAACAGGATTAAGTCCGCTCTCCCAGTCAGTAATAGTTTGCAGTTCGCCTTCTTTGATATTATATTTCTCGGTGAACTGCTCTTCTTTTGTATCTGTTGCTTTTTTAATTTGCAGATTGTAACTTTCATCTTTTATCCCGTAAGCCTCAAAAGATATTTTGTCTGGATTAATCAGCACAGCTCTTTCCTGCTCTGGGAAATATTTTGAATTTGGGATTTCTTCTTTTACTTGCCCATTAACCATGCCAGTTATTTTGCCCTCCAAGTCTTTTGCTCTAAGCTCAGGGCTGTTCCAAACTTTTACTTCTATAACTGGAATTCCAGCTTCCTTCAGCCTGATTTCATCAGGGTCTATGCACCTCTGCTGCAGTGTAGGGCACTTTCCACGCTCGCCTGGAAATCCGCTCTCGCTGTATGTTTTAAGCTCATTCAAGGACTTGACTTCGAAGTCTCCTGGATTTATTGTTTTCCCTGCTGTTTTGAAATCCATTGGAATGTGGTCAATCATATTTGTGTCTTTGGACATTCCATGCCCGCCGTTTTCAACATTAAGTGTATACACAACATCGCCGTATTCATTATCCCACAGGTGCATGCTTGCTGAGCAGTAGAATACATGCCCATCTTTATTGTCAATCCAGTAGCATACTTGCTCCCAATCCAGCGGATGCTTGTCAGCTCCCCAGTCATTGTAAGCATAATTAAACCATCTTTGTTTGACCTTAAAGCCGTCTGGATGCTCAGCACTTTTCTTTTGTGAATAATCTGTTTCTTTTGTCCAGGCAACAGGCTTTGCAGGAAATTTTCCTTTTTCCCAGTTTTCTTTATTATTTGACAAATCGCTGTCGTCACCGTAAGGGTCTATTGGAAAATATTTCTCCCTGCTGTCAAAAACTAAAGTTGGAATATGGCTCGGCTCTTGAGGCTGTGTTTGGCCTGACAGGTCGAGGAGGTAATTTCCATCATTAGCAACCTCCCAAATTATTTTATCTTTGTAAATGTCTAGACTAAATTGATCTGTGTTATCATTTGTAATTTGTGTTGTTTTTTTAGTAGGAATATCATACAGACAAACATCGCCAGCACCATACTCACTATTACTAACTGACCAAACTATTTTATTTTCATAGATTAATGGGGCATATTTGTGCATGTTATCATTTGTAATTTGGATTGTCTTTTGGGTGGAGATGTCATACATGTAAATATCACATTTATCGCTGTAAATATCTCCTGCCCAAATTATTTTATTTCCATAAATGTTTAGATAGCCTTGTGCCATGCTGTCATTTGTAATTTGGGTTGTTTTTTTTGTAGGAATATCATATATGTAAACGTCACGACCGCCTCCTCCGCCAAGAGGGTAACCTAACCAAGTTATAATATTGCCATAAATTTTTGGATACTCTTGCCCCATAGCGTCGTCTGTGATTTGGGTTGTTTTTTTTGTAGGAATATCATACATATAAATGTCATGGATATTATTGCTATTGCAGGATTCCCAGACTATTTTATCTTCATTTACTTTTGGATTCTCTTGGCTGCACATACTGTCATCTGTAATCTGTATTAGTTTTTTGGTAGAGATATCATACATATAAATGTCCGGCTCTTCCCTCGAAGAGCCATCGCTATTTATTCTGTGCGTAAGTCCTTCAAAAACGATTTTATCTTTATAAATATCTGGCAGTTGAGAATACAAACCATTTGTAATCTGTGTTGTTTTTTTAGTAAAGATATTATACATGTAAATGTTTTCTGTGTTGCCGTCGTAGGCGCCCCAGACTATTTTATCTTCATAGATAGCGCCAGCGCTAGAACTGTCTGTTATTTTAATCGGCTCAGGCAGGCCATCGCTTCTTGTTTTTGTTTCTTTTTCAGCTTTGGCTGGAATAGCTGCTGAATTGAACAGCGTGGCAAGGCTGACAGAGCTAATGAACATCCCTGTTGCAAGCACTGTTTGGGCAATTTCTCTGAGATTTTCCTGCGCAGCTGTTTTGATTCTCTCGGCAAGAGATAATTTCTCTAACGGCTCTGCTGATACTGCTATTCTTTTCTTCGGCAGAATCATGTCAGCCCTCTGCTCCAAAGTATTGTAAAGAGAAGAAGCGAGATTTTCTGTTTCTCCAAATTGATTAATGTATGCTTTCTCCAAAGTTTTGTAGATATTCCTATCCCAGTTTCCAATGCTTCTCAAAAGTCTTGGAAAACTTTCTCTGCCGACTGTGCCTGCAATATTCGAGTATAAAGAGATAACAGAATTATCCAAATCCTGCCTGAACTGCTCTGTAATATCTTCTTTTGGTGCAATCGAAGTGTGGTAATTAAATCTTCTGAGATAAGCATCTGGGTTTCCTGCACTGCCGAATTCAAATGTTTTGTTTCTTATCAACTCGTAGAAATCAGAGAGCGTGAGGGTACCGTTGTCATCTGGAAGCTGGACAAATCCTTCTGGCAGGTATTCTATTCCTTTCTTTTTTTGGTTTGGAACAAAAATTTGCCTTCCTTCTTTGTCGCAAATCTGCACAACTGAAAATTTATCTCTTCCAATCTGGAGGTCATAATATTTTGCAGTGCAGCCTGCGTTAAACAGCTTTTGAAACTGCTCATAAGCTTCATAAGAAGACCTCAAAGAATTGACAGCGCTGTATAACGTATCCTCAGCATGCTTTTGAGGGTCTGCCCCTGCATGCCTTTTATATTCCACTAATCTTTCAGTGCTGGAGGCTGATTTCATATACAAAATTCGTCAAAATAGGTTTTTAAAGCCTGTGCCAAAAGACCTCAATTAAAATATCTGAAACCCCCTGTCATGCCTTCAATCCAGCCAGTGCAATCTCTGCCTACAAAATGCTCTCCTCCTTTTACTGTCACCTCGTACCATAGAAGTGATACAGCTTCACCTGTTTCGTAATAAGATATATAGCAAATTTGGCTCGGACCAGCATCGGTATAATCTAAGAAAAATTTTCTGTCAGCGTTGTTGACTTTTTTGTTGACTCCTGGCCCTCCCAAGGAATTTGTCAGAAGGCTTTTTAGCTTTTCTTCATTCCCATGGGTGCTTATATAATCCGATTTATTTGAATATGACCAATCAGCAAATATTAATCCATCTTTATTTTTGACATCTTTGAAATCTTCCTCAAACTCTGCATTTATCTTTTCTATGTCCTCAACCAATGGAGTCTCAAGAGTATTCAGCCAGGTCCTGCCTTCTGTGTTATCACCAAATTTTTCATCGTGCTTCATGCCTATAATCTGGATTCTGTAACAGCGCAGAATGTGAATAGACGGCGCCATCCAGGAGAGCTGATGATCTCCTGTGCCTCCCATCTGCCAGCAATTGTCTGCATACTTATCTATTTGTATACGGCCGCATTGCTCCCTGCATTCTTGGAGAATATCTTTCTTTTTGAGGCTATCAGTTTCAAACTTCTCTGGATGCTCGCAGATTGTTTTATTTATGCCAGGGCATGCAGACCATTTTCCCACATCTAGTTTAACTGGCTCCTGATACTGGTTGCAAGTAAACAAAGGAACAAATTCTTTGCCGATCGGAACCATACCTCTTATCCAAACCATTGCGCCGCAGCCAAGGCCGGACAGCGCAGGAAAGACAAATCCAACCACCATCATGACAAGCCCTATCAGCAAGATACCAACTGTTATGTATAATATCAGCTTTCCAATTGTTTCTGTTTCTATAGCTCCTTTTTTATTTGTTTTCAATTTCATTGTTTCTTTGGCAGTTTGCCAATTGCCTGCTGAATTGCAGATACAGGCTCGCATCTGGGAACATCTGAGCATCTTGGCTCTGTTTCCTGGCTCAGGTCCTTGCAGATTATCTCAGGGTTTTCAACACAGCCAGGCTCCTTTGGAGTATCAATATTACCATCACCATCAAGGTCAAGGCCTATTTTGCCGTCCCTGTTAAAATCATATCTCTTGCTTTCAATCCATACGCAGAAATTAATTTTTTCTCCGTCTTTTGTTATCATCTTATAAGTTGAGTTGCAGGCATCTGGCCCTCGTTCTGTATATATACTGCAGCGGGGATGAATGATACCTATAACCTTGTCATCCAGCCTGAGCGTTTCTTTTGTAAATTCTCCTGTTTTTGGGTCTGGTATTTTCAGCACTTTGCCTTCTGGAACGCCGCAAAGCTCGTTGTAATAAAAACATCTCAGGCCGTCTATCTCACCTTTGCAGCCTGCATACCAAAAGTTTGGTGTAGCCTGCATCTTGCCCATTATGGTAAAGAAGCCAACAGCAAAAACAATTACAAGTATGGCAACAATTAGCCATTCCATTGTGAATTCCGAGCCTCTTTTCATTATGTCTTTCATCTTAATTTTGTCACACCCAGTCCAACTGTTACTATATAATATATGATAATAATCGCTAGAATGCTTGCTATCAGAAGCACAAGCTCTTCGAGGCTGAGTTTTCCTTGTTTCATGTTATATGGCCTCCGTAATCGAGCTTACAAGCCCTGTGAACATGAGCGTGCAGACTATTGTTATACCTACATAAGCAAGTGTTGCTAAAAATAAATTTTGCGCATACATATTTTCCTGTTCAATTTTATCAGGCCCGTATTCAATTCCTGACAGCAGGAAAGACATAATCACAACTATCTGGACTAAATAGAGTCCAACTATGAGCTGGAAAACAGGAGAGGGAAGCATATATTCTATTTGAAATACTGACAGCAGACCTGTGCCAAATCCAGGCGCTGCTCCAGTCGGTCCAGCTTCGAAGGCTGTAAGCCGGGTTCCAAGGCTCAGCAGAATTGATGTCGTCAGCGCAGCGAGGGCAACAACAATGCCGGATATCGTAGGTGCAAACATCTTAATCTGCATTGCCATGCTTGAAATCGTGTCAGCAAGCAGGTCTTTGATTCTCTCATTAACCCTGTGCGCTGTCTGGAAATATTTGCTGATTGTTATCAGTGAGCTGGCAGCTATCTGCGGGCTTTTCTTAGCGCTTTCCACTAAAGTATGCATTACTGATTTGATGATAGCAGAAGGATAATATACAAGCGCTCCGGATTTTTCGTCAAATATAGCATCGTTCAGCGACATACCTTTCTCTCGTATATTAGAGTCAATGATTCTGAAAAAATCAGCAATTTTTGATTTCGGCATCGCCTCAATTATTTTTGAGAATGAAGCTTCAACTGGTATGCCCTCTGCAATTCTGTTTCCAAGCTGGAAAATAGCAGAAGCAAATTCATTCTCCATTGAAGTTATTTCCCTCTTAATTTTTATTAAATGATGAACTTTATAATAATAATAAACTCCAAAGCTGATGCCGACTGCTGCAACTATAAGAAGGCTGAACAGAATTGCTGTTGTCGAAAAAAGTGCGATTCTTAAAGTTTCAGCTTCCAAACTTGAGATTGAAAAGAAGTAAATAAAGCCTGGTGTTGACATTGCTGTAAATGTTAAGAGCGCAGCAAGCCAGGCAGGAAATTTAATTTTAAATCCTAAGAAATTAATATATGGTTTTGAATACATCTCCTGCAGATGCAGGTAAACATCAGTCGGGTTCGCGCCAGCAGGCCTGACCTCCAGCACGCTTTTTGCAATTGCAAATACAGTTACCGGAAGCAGAATGTTGTACATCGCAACCAGGTAATACCATTTTATTGAAGCTCCCATGAATGCAGACATCATAGGCAGCATAACCAGCCCCAT
>CAYGVN010000031.1:0-8700 GCA_964353445.1 Candidatus Woesearchaeota archaeon | reverse complement strand
TACCCAAATGAATAAGATAAAATACAATATTGACCTGATGAAGTTTATGCAGCTTTTACAGGAGATATGCACGCAGGCTCAAATATGTTTCTGCCAGAGCAACTTGAGAAATTTATTAAATGGACAAGAGGGGAATTTGGAGATTCCAGCCAGAAAGAAATGGCGCAAAAGACAAAATATATTTTTGTGCTGGGGGATACAGTAGACGGAGTTGGAATATATCCGGAGCAGGAGAAAGAGCTGAAAGTAAAAGATATCTACAAGCAGTTTGAACTTGCAGCAGAATTTTTGTCGAGAATACCGGAAGACAAGCAAATAATTATCTGTCCTGGCAATCACGACGGCATTCGCATCTGTGAGCCTCAGCCGCCTCTATACAAAGATATAGCAGCACCTCTCTATGATCTGCCAAATGTTATTCACGTAAGCAATCCAGCTGTAGTCAATATCCACAAGCAGGATGGCTTTCCCGGCTTTGATGTGCTGATGTACCACGGCTATTCTTTTGATTATTTTGTGGATGCAATTGAAGCTCTGCGCCTGGCAGGAGGATATGATGCTCCTGATAAAATTATAGAATTCCTCCTGAAGAGAAGGCATCTTGCGCCGAGCTATGGGTCGACGCTTGCACTGCCGATGCTCAATGACCCGCTTTTAATCAAGCAGGTTCCAGATATTATTGCAACAGGCCATATACACAAGGCAAAGATAGCCCAGTATCGCGGAGTGCTGACAATTGCAGCAAGCTGCTGGCAGGCAAGAACAAGCTTCCAGGAAAAAGTAGGCCACCATCCAGAGCCATCAAGAGTTCCGATAATAAATCTAAAAACAGGCCAGGCAAAAATGCTTAAGTTTGAATGATACAAATTTATTTCGCAGATGCTTCTTCTCGCAATACTACCATTTCTTTTACCATTAATTCGTAAAGTTGTCCAAAATAATGTTTCAATTCTACTAATAGAGGATATACATCTGTGGACTTCTCGAAGACAATATTCCTGTTAATATTATAGAAAGCACCACATATATCACCCAAGAATTCTAAGTGTTCTTTCTCGAAATGTTCTTTTTTACCCTCCTCATACTTTAAAATTTTGAAGTTTTCTGCCATTTCTGCAAACATTTTTTTGTTTTCAACTCGCCACTCATAAGCTTTTTTAGCTTCTCTTCTATTTTCTTTTAATATAATTATATCAATCTTTTTATCTTTTTCAAGTAATTTAATTATATCAGCAAGATTTTTTATAATGGATATAATGTGAGAGCGCAAGCTAAATGTAGTATCAGAGCGCCCAACATTCGGCCCTACAGCCCTCGCAATTTTCGATAATATTAATCTAAGTTTTTTAAGCAAAGGAAGAATTCTTTGCTCTTCTTCTATTTCTAATTTAATAAGGCCAAAATCTTTTTTAATAGCTTCAAATTCAGCTTCTATTTTCTTATACTGCTCAGGCCCAGCCATATATTATTGTAATAACTGAATATATTTAATCTTTTTGGGTAGGCTTGTATTCCTCATCTAAAATCCTTCTGATGAGCTCTGCTTTTTTATCCCCGATTTTTTCAACTTTCTTGAGCTGTTCTAGCGTTGCATTTGCAATTTTCTTCGGCGTCCTGAATTTTCTGAGCAATGCTTTTGCAAGAGAAGGCCCTACAGTCGGCAGGCCTTCAATAAAGAATTCCTGCATTTCAGGCAGAGAGTGGGGCTTGTTGCTTCCCCTCAAGCTGATGTCTTTTTTTCTTTCCAATTGCTCACGCTTTGCTATAACAGCCAGAAGATTGGCAGTTTCCATAGGGGAGCTAGAAAATAAAATAGGAATCTGCCAGTCAAGAACAAGAGAAGCAAGCGCAGACCAGAGCGCATTCGGGTGCACATCCCTGGCTTTGAAGAGCTCTTCAAGCTGCCCTTCAACAATGTAGAGGGGCTTGCTGAAATTTTCTTTGAGGTTTTTAGCCTGCTCGAATAATCTTCCGTCAATCAGAGAAACTACAAAATCCTTTACAATTTTTCTTTCAACACCAACATCTTCTGACAAAATAAAATCTCCTGCTTTCAGCGTGGAAATTTTAACATTTACACCCTGCTCGAATAAATAATCTGTAACTTCTCCGTGCTCGCGCATGTCAGCAAAAATAATAATTTTTTCTTCAGGCAGTTCTTTTTCAGTTTTGATATATTGCTGCAGGCCGCTGCCGTGAGTTTTAATTGTGTTTATAGCAGAGTTCATTTTCTGCTCTTTATGGCGGGAAATCCAGTAAAAAGCCTCGTCTCTCGTGCCTTTAGTAATCATAACTGCAAGCTTGCCAACTTCCTGCCTGCCGGTTCTTCCTCTTCTCTGTATTGTCCGGATAGCAGATGGAACAGGGGCATAGAACACAACCAAATCAACAGACGGGATGTCGAGGCCTTCTTCTGCTACTGCAGTTGCTATCAGGCAATTTATGTCGCCGGACTTGAACCGCTCTATTATCTCGCTTTGAGTTTTTTGATTCATTCCAGCGTCCAGCCTGTTTGCCTGGCCTATGAATTTATGAGCATTGACGCCGGAAACTTCATCGACAGATTCTAAAATTTTTTTAATATTCGACCTGAAATCTGTAAAGATTAATATTTTGGAATTGGGAGTGTGGCCCAGCTGCTGCTGAACAATTTTTTGCAGAGCTTCCAATTTAGGATGCTCCAGACCGTTTTCAAGTGCTTTTTGAACTAAAGAATAAGCAACTCTGATGTGAAAGTCCGATACAATATCCTTAACAGCTCTGATTTTAGAGATTTTGGATTTTTGCCAGATGCTGTTAAAATATTCATTAAGCGCGCTCAAGCTTTCAGATTCTAATAATGAAAGCGCATGAAGCAGTTTAATCAATCCTGCGCAGAGAGAGATAGCTCTTCCAACCTCGTATTTATGTTCAATAATTTTTGGCTGCAGGCTAGTCTGCAAGGCTAGTAGGCTTTTTTTAGTTATCTTTGATATGTCATTTGTTTGAATAAAACCTAAATTTTTCAGTGCAACCAGCCTGTCCTTGATTGCAAGTTCTATATGCTGTTTGATTGTCTTGATTTCTTCCGGCAGTTCAACAAAAATATAATCTACGAGTATTTCCTTAACATAATCTTTTACTTCTTCATGGTCTCTGCTTCGCGCTTCAATAGCTTCTATAAACAAATTCCTGCAGACATCCTGAATTTTAACTTCGTCAGCACCAGGGGATGCTGTCAGCGCCAGCACTCTGGCGTCAAGAGCCTGCTGCACATAAGTCTTTGCTAAAAAGACATAATCATAATCTCCAACAGCCCTGTGAGCTTCATCAAAAATAACCAAGCACACATTTGCAAGGTTTATTTTGCCTGATATTATATCTGATTTAATTGTTTGAGGAGTAGAAAAAATAATGCTTGCATTCTGCCAGATTTCCTGTCTTTTATCCGGCTGAACTTCGCCGGACAATACAGCAAGTTCTGATTCAGGTTTCAAAAATTTGGAAAAAGTTTCTTTGTGCTGGACAATAAGAGGTTTTGTCGGCGCAAGAAACAAAACTTTTGAGCCTTCCTTTAGCCTCAAGCCTGCCAGCGCGACAGCAATGTATGTTTTACCCAGTCCAGTTGGCAGAACAACCAAAGTATTTTTTTGAATAGTTTGATTTAAAATGGTTTGCTGATATAATCTTAAATTCAGCTTCTCTTTTAAAAATTCCATTTACAATTAATTAAACTTAAATTATAAATTTATTTCTATTTTGCACCAGGCAACTTTTTTGGTTCAAAGTAATAATGCCAAGCAACCCAGAGACCGGCTGCTATCAAAAATGCCAGTATAAGACTTAACATTACTCCTAAGAAAGATAATGCAATTCCTGCAACTAGAATAAAAACAAAAGTAAATGCCCAAAGAGGCCTTGAGCCGAAAAATACAAATTCGCCTTCAATATATGGAGCGCCTTTTTCCATTAATTTTCGTCCAACAGGTGTTTGTCTGGCAAATATAATTGGAAACAAAGTGAAAAACGGGAATAGGTTTAGAACAGCCATCCATAAATTAATGTTCATCAGCGTTGTGGCCCCAAACATTTTTGCAAGCACAGCAAGGCCAAAGTTAGCAAGGGAGCCTGAAACAGCTATTTTAGCTCTTTCGTACGGGCCGAGATGCCATTTTGGATATGACTTGCCTGGCCTATAAATCTGCAATGAACTTATAGACACAGCCCAAAGAGCTGCAAAAACAAATGAAACATTAAAGATGATGTTGCTGAGCACAACAAGAATAAGAGCAGCAACCACTCCAGACCACCAAATTCTAGAGCTTACTTTTGCCATATGCCGAACAGCGACATATCTATGGGCTATTTCGTGCACAGCAATAGAAATCGCAACTAAAAAAAGAGCATACAGAAAACTTCTCGCCCATGCTGAAAATGTAAACGGCCCTTCCCATCTGATGCCGCCAAAACAAAATGCCAGTACAAGAGCGGCGATAGTCAAGTCTCGCAGCTCAATTTGTTCAATCTTAAATATTTCTTTTAACGAGGCATGCATCTAATAATCAAAGTAATCAGCCTAAAAAAACCTTTCTATGGCTGAGCATGCTTTTCTAGAAGCCTGCGTAATCCATGGATATGCCCAGCTCCGACAACAACAATAATTTTTTGATCTGGGAATTGATCAGCTATTTTAATTATTTTATCAGCCATCCAGTCATCCCTTTCCTGCACAAGAACTTTGTAGATAATAGGAAATTTATTTCTAAGCGTAGATGTCATAAGCCGGATTAGATGCTCTTCAGGCACTTTTCTTAAGTCTATTTTTTTAAGCCCTTTGGGCGCAGGAACAAAAAATCCCGCGAACAGATAAAAAATAAACTTCAGCTTTTCAAAGCTGCTCATTCCCTGGGAAAGCCTCTTTAGAGTGAGCTCGAGAGGCCTGTCTATTAAAAATATTTTAGCGCCGACTTTTTCAGCTGACCTAATAGCAGCTCTGATGTCAGCACCGGGCGCAAGCCCGACTCTTTCTCCGAGTTTGCGCTGGACAAATCCTCCGATGAGCCCAAAAATAAAGCCAGTAAATCCAAGCCGATGAATGTCAGAAAGTCTTATGCTTCTGGGCTTCATAAATAAGTAAGCAAGCCTGTCCTGGTCCAGCTCAACTGCAACTATTTCCGGCTTCTGATCCAAAATTTTTCTATTTATCATGCGCAGACTTTCTCTTGCAATATGCGAAGTGCCTATTATCTCGATTTGGCTCGCCATTTCTATTATGAAAAAATCAGCTAGTTTAAAACTCTGCTTCTGGGCGGATTTTTCCATTCCGAAAACTGGGCCGAGTGAAGTGAGCTGAAACCAACGCACTTTGGTGCGAGGAAGCGCCCAGTTTTCGTTATTTCATATAATGCCAAAAGATTTATATGTTTGATACTCTCTAATAAAAATAACAAATCAGAGGGGTGTGAGGTTAATATGCTGAAAATGAAAAATATTAGCGAGACCGCAAATTTGAGAACATATACTGATGATGGCTTATATTTTGGTGATGTAGAAGATGCAATTGTTTCCAAAAACAGGATAGAAAGCTGGAAAGTCAAGGCGACAAAAGAATCTTTCCTATCCAAAGCATTAGCTGGCGCAAAGGGAGTTATCATCCCGCACCAATTGGTTAAGGCAATTGGAGATGTTATGATTGTATCAAAGGCTGCGGCACCAAGCTATAGCGAAGAAGAACAATAACTTCTTTTTCTTTTCCCAAGCGAAACCCTTAGTTTTGCTGGGCCCCGCGAAAGCAGAGCTTTCGCTAGGGTTTAACACTTTTCTCAGTCACAAAATTTTAAAGGCTTTTTAAACCTCTAATTAGTATGCCAGAGCTTAAATTTAAGTCTACAGCAGAGATTAAAATTCCAAAGTTAATTGCAGAGCAGATTATCGGCCAGGACCATGCTGTTAATATTATAAAAAAAGCTGCGCAACAGCGCAGGCACGTTCTTTTAATCGGCACGCCAGGCACCGGCAAATCAATGCTCGGCCAGGCTCTTGCTGAAATGCTGCCCAAATCCAAGCTTATAGATGTTCTGACTTATCCAAATCTAATTGATGAAAATTGTCCACTTATAACGGAACTTCCAGCTGGCCAGGGCTACAAAGAAGTGCAGAAAATAAAAATCAAAGCAAGCTCCAGCGCGAGAAATCAGCAGGCTCTTTTTTTCGGACTTTCATTATTTGCCTTGATAATTCCTTGGTGGATTAGAGATATCTACGGAGATATTATGGCAGCTGCAACTTTAATTGCAGGAATGCTGTTTGTCGGCGCATTAGCACTTTCTTTTGGCATGCTTAAAAAAAACAAATTCATAGAGCCAAAATTAATTACAGACAATTCAGGCTCAAAAAAAGCGCCTTTTGTTGACGCATCAGGCGCGCATGCAGGAGCACTGTTAGGAGATTGCCTGCACGACCCGTTCCAGTCAGGCGGGCTTGGCACGCCAGCTCATTTGAGAGTGCAGGCAGGCGCAATTCACAGAGCAAATGGGGGAGTTTTATTCATTGACGAGACAAGCACATTAGATCCTCACAGCCAGCAAGAGCTCTTGACTGCAATGCAGGAAAAAAAATATCCGATAACAGGCCAGTCAGAGCGTTCAGCAGGCGCGATGGTCAGAACTCGGCCAGTTCCTTGCGATTTTATTCTTGTTGCAGCAGGCAACACAGAAACAGCCCAGCGCCTGCACCCTGCACTGCGCTCCAGAATCAGAGGATACGGCTATGAAATTTATATGAATGATACTATTCTGGATACTCCGGAAAATAGAGAAAAAATAGCCCGCTTTATAGCGCAGGAAGTTGTAAAAGACGGCAAGATTCTGCATTTCTCCTTGCAGGCCGTTGATGAAATAATAAAAGAGGCCAGAAAGAGAGCAAGCAGAAAAGGGCATCTGACTCTTGTGCTGAGAGATCTCGGAGGCCTTGTTAGAGCAGCAGGGGATGTTGCACTGGAAGAAGGAGCAAAATTAGTACAGCCGGAGCATATTCTAAAAGCAAAATCCCTGGCAAGAACACTTGAGCAGCAGATAGCAGACAGATATATTGAAAGAAAAAAAGAGTATGAAGTAATACTCACAGAGGGCTCGGCAGAAGGAAGAGTAAATGGCTTGGCTGTTATTGGCGGAGAAAGCGCATTTTCAGGAATTGTTCTGCCAATTGAAGCAGAAGTTACAAGAGGAAGTAAAAAAGAATGGAAGGCAACCGGCAAGCTCGGGCAGATTGCAAAAGAAGCAATAATCAATGTCTCTGCAATTATCAGAAAATTATTCGAAGAAGATATCAGAAAATATGATGTTTATATACAATTCCTGCAGACTCCAGAAGGAGTAGAAGGAGATTCAGCGTCGATAGCAGTTGCAACTGCAATTATATCTGCCCTGAAAGGAGTTCCAGTAAGGCAGGACACAGCTCTCACAGGCTCGCTTTCAGTACGTGGAGAAGTTCTGCCTGTTGGGGGAGTAACATCAAAAATAGAAGCTGCCATAGAAGCAAGCCTGAAGCAGGTTATTATCCCTGCATCTAACCTGAAGGACGTTGTTCTGCCTAAAGACAAAGAAAGAAAAATTAAAATAATACCAGTGAATAATATAATACAGGTATTAGAGGGTGCACTTGTCTGGAAAGGCAAGGAAAAAATACTGGCCGCTATAAAAAAGAAAAATGGGAAATGAAACTGAGAAAGTAAGTATTTCTGACGAGCTGATAGAAAAAGCTCTGCGTTACATAAAAGAAGGCAGGTTCAAGGACTTCAATGATTTCTTCAACCAGGCAGTCAAGCTGCTCATTTACTCAGAAGACAGAAAAAAGGATTTCCAGGAAATACTAAGAAAAGAAGAACCAGTTAAAGAGGAATAAAAATTATTTTTCTAATCTGAGCATCTGCCTTATTAACTTTACAGATGCGTATGTTCTTTTCATAGCATCTGTAACATCCAAATATTCTTTTTTTGTTGCTCCGCTATGCGCGCCGATATTATCCAGATGCATTACCGCTTCATTAAGCAGCTTGTACTCTTTGTTCAAAACCACGAGAGCTTTTCTGAGCAAGTTTATTTCAGCTGCTTCCAAGCGCATTGCTTTGAGCATCACTTTTTCATCAAAGGTATCATGATGTTTTTTAAATAAAGCGATTAGCTGTTTCTCATCTGCCCATATATCTCTTCCAAATAAAGCCATTCTTTCACCAATAAAATTTAAAAAATTCAACTATATAAGTTTTTAGGGGTGCAAAAGTCAAGAAGGCTTTTTTACTTCAATTATCTTTTTCTCTTCGTCAATTTTAAATTTAACAGGCAGGAATTTCTCAATTACAGAGATGTTTGTCCTGATGTGATTTGTAATCTCACTTGTTTTTATTTTCCCTCTGCCAGCAAGGGCCATGTAAGGCAGTAGCATGTCAGCTGCATGCTTATCCACAGCTCCATTTTCAAGTTCAAAAATTAATTTATCAGCAGCCTCAGATCCTACTTCCTCTGCCCTCTTGCCTCGCTCGCCAACAGCATCTCCGCCAAGAATTGAATTATCACATTCTGCCCAGAGAAGCAGGCCAGATCCAGCACTATAAGCTTCAACATATTGAATATCAATTATTGGCTTTGTTTTGACTTTGTCTCTCAGATACTTAAGGCAAGCTTCTGCCTGCCTCTCAGCAACTTTCGCAGCCTGCAAATCCTT
>CAYGVN010000030.1:0-8765 GCA_964353445.1 Candidatus Woesearchaeota archaeon | reverse complement strand
GATTAAATAAACTTGATGATGCGCTTAAATGTTATAAAAAATTCTTAACAATAGATTCAAGCAATGAAGCTAGCAAATCAACAGTTGAAGATTTGGAAAGCAGATTAAAGATAGAAAAATATGACTACAACGCTATTCAATTATTGAAAGATATGTCCGACGAAGAATTATATAGTGCATTTAAAGATTCTGAGCACAAAATAAATGGGACATACAGAGCAGAACGCTTTTTCAGAGATTTAGCTTTTGAATTTGATGAAAAAGTGCTGGATTTTAACATCTATAAAATATTCAGAGATTTTGTAGAAAACATGAATGAAAGTAGTGCTAATAAAGTTATAGCAACTGTGACACAAAAATTAAAGAATGGTGAATTTGGAAATGCCGCAGAAAACGCCGCAGATACTGCTAGAGAAATGTGCCTTGTACCTTTCCACTACTTATATTATAAAAGAGGAGAAAAAACTTACACAAATAAACCCTATGCCGTTCAATCATTCAAAGAAGCATTAAACATTAATGCAAAAGATGCCAGGGAACTGGCAGATTTTTACTTAAATAATTTTAAATAAAATGGTAACAACAAAACCAATGCCAACAGAAGTGCTGGAAATTATAATCAAGCAAGATTTAGATAAAAATATTGACTTCATAGAACTCCCGAAGTTCAAAAAACTTCTGCCTAAATTAACTGATGAACAAAAGGAAATGGTGTATAAAATGTATGCTGAGCATTTTTATGATATTGAAAAAATTCATGTTAGTACGTTTATTCGCTATAAAAAATTAAATGATGAATGGACTATTGTGAACGCAAACGGTGAGTTCGCACCAAAGAATAAAGAAGGACAGCCTTTTTTAAAGATGCGCATACCCGATGAGCTATATTATTCAAATTTAATCAAAGACGTAAAAACAACCAAAAAAAATATACACGGCAAGCTGGGCGGAGCTTCCAAATGCCCTAAGTGCTCAACATTTCATCTGGAAGACAAGCTAAAAGAAATTGGTGTATGCCCTGAGTGCAAAAAAACATACAAATGTCCGATCTGCAATACATTAAGCAAAATAGAAAGCACCCAATGCCCTAAATGTAAAATATCTTTTTCTTGGGAAACAAAAGGTAACCTCTTAAAAGGACTTGGCGAATATAAAAAAGCCATTGAATGTTATAATAAAATATTAGAATACGATTACAGAGGATTTTCGGTTTGGTCCAGTAAAGGTAACTGCCTTGCTTCACTCGGAAAACATAAAGAAGCTATTGAATGTTTTGATATCGTATTACATAATCCCCCTGTGATAGATTCTTGTGCCCCAGTTTGGTTTAATAAAGGAAAGTCTCTAGAGCAACTTGGAAAAATTCAGGATGCCTTAGAATGCTATAGAAACGCTTTTAAAGAAGATAACTACGACAAAGATTATCAACATACGCTTAAAGAATTTAGATATAAGCATAACCTAAACGACCCTGTTCAAATATTAGATGATATTTCTACAGATGAACTTTATAAAACATTTAAATATCCTAAGTATAATCTTAAAATTGCAAAACTTAATGCTAAGGAGTTTTACCAAAATTTAGCTGAAGAAATCAAAAATAGAGTAAAAAATGATAATATCTATAAATCATTCAAAAATTTTATAGAAAATATGAACGAGAGTTCTGCTGTCGACGTTGTAAAAGACACACTTGAAGCTGGACCGGATCAAGAAACATTTAAAATGGTATGTACTGCGCCTCTTTGGTACCTATTGTATGAAGGAAGAGTAGTTCAATGCAAAGAAAACATAATAGAAAAAATATTCAAACGCGTTTCGATTACAGAATACGCGCTATACAAACACGATAAAGAAATGAAAAAAATATTACAACTCTATTTAGGTAAGAGATTATATAAAAAATATTTGAAGTACACATAGTAATCCTTTAGCAAAACAATAAAATGGCAACAACAAAACAAATACCCACAGAAATGCTGGAAATTATAATACAGCAAGAGCTGGATAAGAATATAGACTTCATAGAGCTGCCGAAGTTTAAGGAACTTTTACCTAAGTTGACAGATGAACAGAAAGAAATAGTCTATAAAATGTATATTAATCACTTTTATGATATTGAATATTATAATAAAGAAGAACTTCAAAGAAAGTTGAGCGGATTTTATATTGATGACAATTTACACAAAAAGAGAACTGGAGAAGCAGATAAAAAATATATAAGATTTAGAAAATTAAATGACAGTTGGACTAAATTACGTTTTGCTAGAGATCATTTTTCTAAATACGAATCACTTTTGGTACCAGTACCAAAAGCGATAGTTCCATCAATAAAGGACGTATGTAAGACGCATAAGAGCATATATGGTAAGCTAGGCGGGTACAATAAATGTACATGCGGAATATACTATCAACCAAAAAAAGATCTAGAAGGCAAATTCGCAAAAATGTGCTCAAAATGTGAAAAAGAGAGCAACGATGATAAAGTTAAGTCTGATTGGGTCGAGAGAGAAATTAAACATTTTGAAAATACTCTAAAATTAAGTTCTGAAACTGTTGAGAAATTAAATGCAATTGGCGCAGAATTAATAGGAAAAGATATCATATACAAAAAAGCAATCAAATGGTGTGATGAAGCTTTAAAAATTAATCCTAAAGATGAATCTGCTTTGCTTGTTAAAGGATTTTCTCTAAAAGAGCTTCAGCGCTACGGAGAAGCTTTCGAGTATTACAAAAAAGTCTTGGAAATAAAACCTGAAAATAAAGATTATAAAAATTCTGTTGAAGAATTAGAACAAAAAATAAAGGAAAGCAAATCTAAAAGTAAAGAAAGTTCTGAAAAGCCACCTGAAACAAAAGTAGAAATCCCGCCTAAAGAGGAAGAGCCGAAAACATACTCATCAGAAAAAATTAACAAGACACTTTTAGAGAATCGAAAAAAGCTTGATGAATTGGCAACAAAACACATTGGTCCAATTGATTTTTCACGTATGGAAGAAAGAAACCGAAAAGAGCTAGACGCATTTTTTGCAAGCTATGATTTTTCTAAAAAAATTGAACACGAATCGCCAGAAGCTCGCTTATATGAATTGGGAAATAAATTAAAAGATGTTAAAGAATATGAAAAAGCCCTTGAATGTTTTAATGATGCTCTAAAAATTAATCCTAATTACAAAAAGGCTTTATTTGAAAAGGCCCATGTTTTAGATAATCTTAAGCGACATGAAGAAGCAGATAAAATATATGATGAACTCGCTCCAAAGGGCCCTTCTCGCGAGGAGATACTTGAAGCTTATAAAAATTTGAAATCAACTCTTCAAAACAAAGATGTAGAAAAAACAGAAAGCCCACTAAAAGAGGAAGTACCCGAAGGTGATATACAAATGGCAAAAAATGATGCACCTCGGGAAGAAGGTGAGCTTGAAGAATGGCCTCCAGAAGAAGATGATTCTCATCCTTATGAAAAAGGCAAAAATCTGTATCACAATGGCAAATACAAAGAAGCACTGGAACAGTTCGAGTGTGCATTAAAGATTAATCCTAATGATGCTACTGCCCGCAATGGCAAGGAAAATTGTTTGCTGGCGCTTGCTGGGAAAGTGAGGGATCATATTCTTTAATATTCTATTGCACCAAATTTTTCCTCTCGGCTGAGTCTTCATTTTTCTATCACCAATTGCGAAGGGATATGTTACTAAATGTAATATAACACGCAAAGGGTTATAATATTTTAGCAGAAATAGCTTGCTCTCATGTCCAATAAAAAGATTTTTCCGAAACTTTATTCTGGAGTAAAAATAGGACTAGGCGCAGTCTGCACTTCTGTCGGAGGCATGCTGCATTATCTATATGGCTGGTCCCATGACTTCGCTCATGATAAATGGGTTGGCCTGCCTTTTACCAATCCTGGCCTTGGAGTTACAGGAGCGCAATGGGAATATACAAATCTTATTGGCGCAGAGGCTGTTGGAGTCGGATTGGGCATTGCCGGAGGCTATCTCATTGCAAGCGGATATCGGGATTTGAAAGCGCTTGCAGTTCAGGTGAAGTCAGCTGCCCAAAAGTTAAATGAAAAATGTTCTATTAGAAAGAAAGAATTGGATTATATTTTTGAAAAGCACAAAATTCCATTGGACAGCAAGCTAGAGAATTATTTGCAGGAGGATAAAAAAATCAAGCTGACGGATTTGGAAACAAAGATTATTGCACCGTATGATTATGAAGAAAAAAATTGGAAAGAAAATCATTCGACTCTTGCTAAAAAAGTTGATTGGTTTAAAAAATATGTAACATTGCCTGCCAGCACAGCTGCACACATAGTTTTGATTTCAACAATACACGCTACGTGGATGGCTGCTTATTATCAAAACCAAGAATACATCGGCGCAATAAAAGAGCCGACCTTATGGAACTGGATATGGTATATTGGCACAACATCAACATATGCGCTGATTGTCGCGTCTTCTTTTGCAAAATTCAGCGAAGAGGAGAAAGGAGTCAAGAAATTGGAGAAGAAGCTGAGAAAATATGAAATTCGCAGTCTTCGCAAAAAAGTGAAAGATATTGTCAGTAATAAATATACTACTATGAAACGTAAAATAAGTTTATGAAAAAAACGCTGTCAAACTCTAGCTTTTAAAGCGTTTTTTCATTCCTTGAACTCGATGAGTTCAAGTTAAATAATAAAAATCACTAAATATGCAGAATGAAAACCGCAGATTTCTTGCTGATGGGGCTTTTAGTTGCGCTTGTTCTGGTCAGCGGCTGCACGAAAAAAGCTTCTTCAATAGAAGAGCAGGCAACCCAAAGCTGCATCAAACTCTGCCAAAGTTACACAGGCAATTTAAGCACAGGCCCGTGCCTGTCAGACAACAATCCCAACTGGACTATCTCTGACTGGGCATGCGATACAGCTCATTCGCCCCGCCTGCCAATTGATGATATCCCACTAAGGCAATGCAGAACTTATTTATTGAATCAGACGCATCACTTTGTAGAACTTGATGAGAAGTGCGGGCTTATTAAAAAAAGCTGACAGAAGGCTTTTAAGGCTAAATTTTCACCTATTAGTTGCAATGGCAGATTATGATTTAGAGCTGTACGAATCAACTTTCAAACAGCTGCAAGAGCATGCTCAGATTTATGACAATCTGCTGAACAAATGGGCTGGTAAAAAGCAAAAAATAACTGAAAAAGCTATAATTGATATTAAAAAAAGGCAGAAGAAATTCAATGATTTGCAGCATATTTTGGAGGTTCAGCGTCGCATTATTTATGAAAATATTCCGGCAGAAGCAGACTATCAGGAAATTCTGGACGTCTACAAGAAAGTTTGTTTAAAAGATGCTGATGAATCTCTTGTCAGCAAATTTAATAAATTTTTAGAAAGAGTTGATGACAAAAATCAGCGCAAAAAATGTTTAGGACGATCAATTAATATTAAATTTTTAGACGATTATGTGAAGATAATAGGGTACAAAAAAGCCTTGCTGGAAAAGCAATTAATTATTGGAGAGGTTAAAGAAGAATTAGAAGACCTTGAAGAAAAACAAGATACCAATAAAATTTATGCATAAAAAGGTTTTTATATAACGGTTTATTAAATAAATCTATGGGCTCTGCTACATGGAATGATTTAGCCAAAAGCATTAGATTACTGACAGATGCTGATATGAAGCTTATTAAGGTTAAAAACCAATATGCTGATGGAAATGTGCTTAAAACGCCTAGCAAATTAAAGGAACTAAAGAAAGAAGTTATCGCTGTTCTTCCAGAAGTTGAACTTGCAGAAAAAGAAGTCGTAAGAACTGCCAAAGAATTGGGAATAGACGCAAGGCAGAGGTACAAACATTTTTTTATAAGGCATCCGCGCGAGCTTTAATTTTCTCCTTATTTTCAATAATTTTATATATACAGGTTCTTTTGAATTAAACAATGGACACTGCCGAAAAGCTTGCACTTATTAAGGCGCCGCCTGTTGAAGAGATTTTAACAGAAGCTGATTTAAATTCAGCTTTAGAGCAGGGGCTCGCTTTAAAGCATTACATCGGCTTTGAAGTCTCTGGTTTTCTGCATTTAGGGACAGGGCTTATTACAGCTTCCAAGATAGCTGACCTGCAGAAAGCAGGTGTTGACTGCTCTATTTTCCTTGCTGACCTGCATGCCTGGATAAATGATAAGCTTGGCGGAAATTTGGAAACAATCCAAAGAGTTGCAGGCGGATATTACAAAGAAGGATTTAGAAAGTGCTTGGAAATAGCAGGGGCTGACCCTGATAGTGTTAAATTTGTTCTCGGCTCTGAGCTTTATGAAGAGCACAGCTCAGAATACCTGAAAGTTATGATTGATGTTTCTAAAAATGTAAGCCTTGCACGAATAAGGCGCTCAATAACAATCATGGGCAGGAAGCTCGGCGAGGAAATTAATTTTGCGCAATTGCTTTATCCTCCTATGCAGGTTGCTGATATTTTCATACAGGGAATTAACCTCTGCCATGCAGGCACAGACCAGAGAAAAGCTCATGTTATTGCAAGAGAAGTTGCTCCAAAGCTGACAATTCATCCGCTTGTTTTAAAGAAGAAATTGAAAGGCAAGGTGTTTGAAGAAAAATACAAGCCGATTGCGCTTCACACTCATTTAATCTTAGGCCTCAAAACTCCTCCTGTCTGGCCGATACCAAAAGCAAAAATGCAGGAGCTCTGGTCTGAAATGAAGATGTCAAAATCAGTGCCAAGCAGCTGTGTATTTATCCACGATTCGCCTGAAGAAATCTCAGGTAAAATGATAAACGCCTTTTGTCCTCCGAAAGAAACAGAATTTAACCCTGTGCTGGACTGGGCAAAACATATTATTTTCAAGTTCGGCGATGAGCTGGAAGTTGAACGCCAGAAAAAATACGGCGGTCCAGTTCATTTCTCAACTTACGAGGATTTGGCGAAAGTATATTTAGAAGGCGGGCTGCACCCAATGGATTTGAAAAACGCTGTTGCAAACGAGCTTATCAAAATATTGGAGCCAGCAAGGAAGCATTTCTCAAAAGGCGAGCCAAAAAAAATGCTTGAAGAACTAAAAGAATTAAAAGTTACAAGATAATTAAGGAGGTAAAATTGGCCAGTAATATCAATAGTGCATCTGAATCCATTTATCAGCAAGCTAAACCTCAAAAGGCGCATACTTCTCTCAAAATCGTACTGCTTTCTCTTACTATTATCAGCTGCTTAATTATAGGATCTATGCTCATATTTGCAAGTGTTCAGCATCAGAAAGCTGTTATTGCTGAAAAAGAAATTTCTGCTCTTGAAGAGGCAGCCAAGCTGGCTGCTGCTGGAAAACCAAGTCCTTCTGGTGCTCCTTCAGCACCTACACCGCAAGCAGGACCTTCAGCTCTGCCTCTGCCAAGACCGCGCGGCTTGACAATTGCCGGAAGCAGCGAGCCGTCTGATGATTCAGAATGGCCAATGTTCCATAGGTATTTGAATCATACTGGCTATACAGATTCTTCAGGCCCAATAACAAATAGAACGCTTTGGATTTACACTGTAGGAGATGTTATGTATACTCCTCCTGCTGTTGCAGGAGGTGTTGTGTACTTCGGCTGTGATGACAATAATGTTTACGCAATAAATGCAATAGATGGAAGCTTTATTTGGAATTATACTACTGGAGGTATTATAATATCTTCACCTGCTGTTGCTGACGGGATTGTTTATATTGGATCTTATGATAATAATGTTTATGCATTAGATTCAACAAACGGGAGCCAGATTTGGAATTATACAACTGAAGCTACTATATACTCCTCGCCATCTGTAGCAGATGGGATTGTTTATATTGGTTCTGCAGACAATAGTGTCTATGCACTAAATGCAACAAATGGAAATCAGATTTGGAATTATACTACTGGAGATATTATAGAATCTTCACCAGCTGTTGCTGGCGGGATTGTTTATATCGGCTCTTATGATGATAATATTTATGCTCTGAATGCAACTAATGGAGATTACATCTGGAATTATACAACAGGGGGTAACTTAGTATCTTCACCCGCTGTTGCAGACGGAATTGTCTATATCGGTGCTGGGGATAGTAATATTTATGCATTAAATGCAACAAATGGGAGCCAGATTTGGAATTATACAACCGGGGATAGCATTAGTTATTCTAGCCCAGCTGTTGCAGGCGGGATTGTTTATATTGGTTCTACTGACCAAAATGTTTATGCTCTGAATGCAACAAATGGAAGCCAGATTTGGAATTATACTACTGGAGATGATATCAGCTTTTCTCCAGCTGTTGCAGGCGGGATTGTTTATATCGGCTCTTATGATGATAATATTTATGCATTAAATGCAACAAATGGGAGCCAGATTTGGAATTACAGTATTGGAGTTGGTACAGGCTCTTCTCCTGCTATTGCCAGCGGAGTTGTTTATGTCAGCTCTTTTAATAAATTATATGCCTTCGGGCATGGCATCTCATCCTGTCAAGATATTACATATCCTGGAGATTACACACTGGACCAAAACATTACAGGCAATCAGTCAAGCGGATACTGCATTGACATACAATCAGATAATGTAACTCTAGATTGTGATGGTTATGATATAATGGGAACTGAGATAAGCAACTATAATGAAGGTATTCACACTGATAACTACAGCAACATAATAATAAAAAATTGTATTGTGCATAATTATTATTATGGAATTTCAGCTCTTACAGGCTGGCTCCCACCTTACGCTACTAACAATACAATATACAATAAC
>CAYGVN010000029.1:0-8944 GCA_964353445.1 Candidatus Woesearchaeota archaeon | reverse complement strand
ACATTAAACATGTTTTCAAGAACACCTCGTGCTTCCTCGATGATCTTTGGAACTGTTGCTTGGACATATTTGTCCTCGTTTGGTTTCTGATTTGCTCCTGTAGGATCGTCTTCGAACGGACGATATCTACGAGAAAGACCTTCAAACAGATTTGCTTTCGAAAGATCTTGATAGACTTTTGAAAGGACTTTCTGCTTTCGTGACTTCTCTCCATCAGCAATAGCAATAACCTGATTGAGCTTAAGCTTTTTGTTCATCTCATTTCTCCTTTTAAATTAAATTTGATTAGCGGGTATTGGAATTGAACCAATCTATAGGGCTTATGAGACCCTCGACTAAATCCGCTAGTCTAACCCGCTGTATAAATTATTTCCTCTTTGTTGTCATACATTTAGAAAAATCAAAATAGGTCCCAAATCTTCCATGTTTTCGTACACACTCAATGGCGCGTATTCTTGCTAATGAATTACAGGAATGTTCCCAAGGCTTCATTGAAAATGATTCAATAGTAGAATCATCCTGCATGGCAATAAATTCTGTGTTTGTTTCTAAAATACTATACATCTTTATTCTCCTCTTTAAATTTTCCAATGGCAATAAACTCTTTGAATTTAGTTTCATCCATAATAGTAAGACCATAATCTTCGAGTTGTTTTTTAGTGTCAAGTAATTGTACATCAATACCATAATGAAATACTATGATATTAAATTTTTCTGTAAGTCCTGATTCTTCCGCAAGTTTGGTAAAAGAATCAAAATGTTCCTTAGAAGGAATCCATCTTTTTTCTTTATCTCCAAGTCTAACTAGAATAATGGGTTTGTCTTTCATTTTGTTTTTCCTTTTTCTTTCTTGATTGAATATAATCTAAAATTTTATCTATGGTTTTTATTTCTTCTTTTACCCTCACCAAACTTTTATCAATAAGTTTCATAGCTTTTTTCTTATCAAAATTATCTGGATTAAGAAATTTTGTTGCAGCATTAAACAAATCACGACATTGTTTACTTGATTTTTGTCTTTGTTCATCTAATTTTTTAATTTTTTCCATAACGTTGTCTTTCATTTTGTTTCTCCTTTTTACTCTCTTAATTTTTATTTTTTAATTAAATTTCTTAATACTTTCATTAATTTTGATGGCTTCCTTCTAAGAATTTCCCATCTCTGCTTAGCGGGTAACCATGTAAGTATTTTTGAGAATTTCTTTCCACTGACAACATAACCTGTATTATGACTATCAATGGAAGTTGCGTTCCTACATCCACATTTAATAAAAGTGGGGGTAATTCCACTTTCTAATTCTTTACCACATTCAAGACAAATTATTTTTCCCATACTTCTTCTCCTTTATTTATTTTTTCCATATTGCTATGGAAATAAGTTCTCCGTATCCATATTTATTAAAATTTAATGTATTAATTATTGGAAGGGTAGTAATAGGAATTCTAATGCCTAATAAACCTTTTAATGGAAAGCTAAGTTTCAAACGTTTTGCTTCTGATTTTACCATATTTAATATTGCATTTTCTTTTGCAATAAATTCTTGAATAGCCTCATCAGAATGCGGGGCTGAGTTTGTATAGTTTATAATCCAAAACTCACGTGGAAAACATTTATTGGAATTAAAAGAACTAGGTTCTAATGCCGTTCCTTCCATATTAATACTGTATACTTTATCATCGATAGCACAATTTAATATAAAAATTTCTCCTGGAAGTATTTGTTTGCTTATAAAAGTTTTTCTTAATCTGCTTCTGTTGAGTAATTCATTTTCAAATTTTTCTAGAAATATTAAATCCTTAGCATATTTTTTAATATCTTTCTTATAAATATTTGCAATACGACGAAATAACTCCTTAAGTTGCATTATTTTTTTCCTTTAAATATCTATGGTTTTCCATCCAGACTTTCTCATCACCTCATCCGAGATGACCTGTGTTTTATTCTTCCTTTCACATACTTCACAATAATACCATCCTTCATACCCACCTTTAACTCTTTTATCTGCATCAAAAAGGAGAGTTGTTGAGCATTTAGGACATTTAATATCAGTAATGTAATTGAACATATTATACTCCTTAATTTTTTATCTGAGGTGCCTGGATTTGAACCAGGGGATGCTGGGATCAAAACCCAGTGCCTTACCGCTTGGCTACACCTCACACATTATTTTTCTTATATCCTCTTTAGATAGTTTATTAGTATTAATTTTAAGAGTAGCAACAAGACTTCTCATTTCCTTTCGACGAGCAGTTGTAGCTTTTCGTTTAGCTATTCTTAGTTTTACTAATTCAGGATCTTTTCGTTTATCTTGTTGTGGTGCATTCATATATAACAATATTATAATATTATTTAATAAAGTCAAGTGTTTTTATAAAAAATTAGGGCTAGGGGGACTCGAACCCCACGTTGACAGGTTGAAAACCTGTTGTCCTCACCAACTAGACGATAGCCCCATATGGGAAGTCAAGCAACCCTCACAATCCGACTTGCTGCAGCAATAGAATGTTATTTTGAGCTGCTGTGTAGTTCCCATGTGGACCTTGTGGGTAACGATCCCACCTGAATTCCTCCGTGCAAGGGAGGCGACCACCCCATGCAGTCCCAAAGCCCATTAAATTATAATTCCATGTACGTCTGGAAAGAGTTGAACTTTCAATCTCAACATTATGAGTGTTTTGCATTGACCGTTATGCTACAGACGTATTTGCCCTCGGCAAGGCTCAAACTCACTCTACAACGTTCGTAGCGTTGCGTGCTATTCACTTACACCACGAGGGCTTTTATTATGGTATCATATCTACAAGCTTCACATTGAAGCCGAGAAATGGTATCCACCCATTCATCTCCGCCTTTTTTCTACTTATCACAAGATGTGGCAAGTATTTTGGTTCAAAAGGCTTTCTCAATAACTTCCATCCCAATTCCTCAAGCAAATGTTTTCCTTGAGCATTATTACACCATTTACATTGAGCAACAGTATTGAACCAGTTTGTGTAATCCTGCTTATTAGAATGAGTTACTTCTTTCCAACGACATTTTGGAATTACATGTCCAAGCTCAAGCTGATTGATTGGAAATCTTTTTCCGCAGATCTGACATGTGAGATCATCACGATACATGACATTGAGCTTAGAATATCGTACCACTTTCTTAGGTATATGACTATACGTCAATGATGCAATAACTGATGGCACCTTCATAATAATAGAAGGTGATCGCATAACTTTATCAGTTTCAACAACTGTATATGCTTTGTTATTCCATAAATCTCCGATAGCATCATGAATTGATACAAGTTCTAATGGAATAAATCCGCTGTTTAATTTTAATACTTCAGACATTTTATCACCTCCTTTTTAAAATTTAATATGCGTCCCTGAAGCGACTCGAACGCTCATTGCTCCAATTACGGGGCTACAGCTTAGAAGGCTGTTCCGATACAGGGACATTATTTACTGTACTAAGTTGATAACTGCCAATGCGGTAACATACGCGGCAAGTAGCCCAGCAACCATGATTGCTCTCCAATGGTCTTTTAGAAATTGCATGCTAAGTCCTCCATTATTTTTATAATCTGCCCCCTGAAGGAATCGGACCTTCGTGGGCGGGTTAAAAACCCGCTACTCGACCACTGAGTGAAGGGAGCTTATTCCTGCCGATCCGAGTTGAACGGATACTTTCGGATTTTCAGTCCGACGAACGACCTAGTATTCGACAGCAGGTTTATGTGCACTCGGAAGGTAACGCTCCTTCTTATCCACCTTATCAGGATGGTACTTTACTTTTAAGTCACGAGTGCTAATTCCCCGTGAGTGGATTCGAACCACCAATTTTTTAGTCACGCCTTTTGGGGACGCCGCCTTTACCATTTAGCCACACGGGGTTTATTAGCCGTGGTGAGGATCGAACTCACGTTGTTTCTATTGTACAAGATTTTAAGTCTTGCGCGTTTCAGCCAGCTTCGCCACACGGCCATTATGTCATATTCATTATAATGAATATTCTTTTGAAAAAGCATTCAAACATAAAAAAATATGTATGAATGTGATACCAATTTTCATTATAATGAATATTAGCTTATGTGCCCCACCTCGGAGTTGAACCGAGACGCTTACGCCTGCGGTCTAAACGCAGTGGCTGGACCATTTCGCCTAATGGGGCAAATTCCTCCTGGTTCGATTCGAACGAACACTCAACAGTCTCTCGAACTATCTCCTCTGCCAATTGGGATACAGGAGGTTTTAATATTTTGATGTCGACTTGCCATCGTTCGATGACTTATTCCCGTTATGAAGTAATCATGTACAGATCAGCGCTAATCATATACTCCCTGTTTACACGGGCCACAGGTGTGATGATTGATAATTTAAAATTATCCGACATCAAAATGCACGGCTACGAAGATTCGAACTCCGATGAAGACTTTTGGAGAGTCCCGTCCTACCATTGAACGATAGCCGTATGGGAGTCTAATGGGTTCTGCCCCCATTCTAAAAACATCACAAATTTTTGTGCTACTATTACACTATAGACTCCATTTCATGTTTTTCAATCTCATCTTCAAACCATATTTCTAATCTATATCCTAAATTTTTTATAGCGTTCCACTTCAATTCATCGCTTTCTTTTTTATAACCTTTTGTTTCTATATAATAAAAAGACCCATCATGATTAAAAATTTTAAAATCTAAAAGGTAAGTGTGTGATTGATTGTCAGCTCCCATATATTCATATCGATCATTTGTATATTCCCAATCTTTAATTAAATTTTTTTCTTTCCATGAATCAAGAATTTTACATGTTCTTAATTCAAAAGTTCCTTGAACTTTTATATTTTTATATTGTAGCCATTTAGTTTTTCCGCCATAAACCTTTTTACCATTAATGTAGGTTTGTCTGACTTTTAAGCTCCATTCTTGTTGAGAATATTTATTTCTAAGAATTTTATTTGCATAAATTGCTCGACATGACCGTGAACAAAATTTAGAATGTATAGATTTTGCTTTAAATTTCTTTTCGCAGGTTTGACATATTAATTCGAATTTTCTTTCATACCTTTCTCTGCATTCATCATCACAATAACTAAAATTTCTACCACGTTTTGTAACTTTAATATCTTTGCCGCATGTTCTACATTTTACAATTTTAGTTCCTTTAATACTTAATCCCCCAACCGAACAAGCACATTCATAACTACAAAATCTTTTTTCTCTTTTGGAAATATTTTCCTTTCCATTTTTTGAAATTGTATGTTCAACTTCAAATTCCTTTCCACATTTTTCACAGTGTTTAATAACTTTAATTCTTGGAAGTGTGCGTGTTTTTATTGATTTTCTTATTTTGTTTTTGTAATTAGGATTGTACGCACAGTTTGCAATATGTGAACCGTACGCCCATCCATTTTTAAATTCTAATTCTTTTTTACAATGTTGACAAGTTCGTTTAACCATATCGTCCTCCTAATATATTATATATTAAGCGACAAATAAAATTTGAACTCAATTTTTTTAGCTTTTGTTGTTTATTGCACTAATCAAACTTTCGCAAAAGATCGATTGCCCAATTCCAGATTTTTATTTTATCCTCATGTGTTTCAGCCGTCAAGTCTTTTTCTACTGCGATACGCAATATTGTTTTTTCTAAATCAGAAATCATTTTGTACTCCTTTTAATTTTAATGAGAGGATGAAGGGAGTTGAACCCTCAACAATTTGCTCGGCAAGCAAATATTCTACCATTGAACTACATCCTCATGAGCATCCGACCTGATTCGAACAGGCACCATAAGTTTGGAGGACTCACATGCTACCATTAACACCACGGATGCATTATGCTGCTGGGACAGGGATCGAACCTGTGACGGATTGGTTAACAGCCAATTCCCATTCCACTTGGGTACCCAGCAATTGGCGGTGTCGAGGAATTATGATATCCCAACCTCTACCGTGACAGGGTAGCGCTCCTCCTTTGAGCTACGACACCTAATGTCGGAGTGGAGGGATTCGAACCCCCGTTGCTAAAAGCCCTGCTCCCAAAGCAGGTGGCGTGCCTGACTCGCCAACACTCCGATATGCGGATGGGGAGCGAATTGAACGCCCATAACGGCTCTCGCCGCCTACAATGGTTTTCAGGACCATCCTCTTGCCTAGTTAGAGTACCCATCCAAATGCGGAAAGGAGAGGATTTGAACCTCCGTAGGCTTTTAAACCATACAACAGTTTAGCAAACTGTTCGCTTACCAGACTAGCGTACCTTTCCGAAAAATAAAAAAACATTGCTCTCTCAAGGAATCAAACCTTGCTAAATTACCATGTAAGGATAATGCATTCTCAGCCTGCCCAGAGAGCTGTTTTCAATGAACAAGAAACCTGAGACGCTGGGGAATTATGATATCCCATAAAACTCTTTTGCAGAGAGTTGCCTTTCCTTTCAGCCACAGCGTCTTAAGCGCCCGTTTTTCCCTGGAACGGGCAAAACCAGCTAACAAAAAATTCAGGAACACGGTTGGAACCGTTTGGGCTGGGATGGACTCGAACCACCGATGTTTCTTTGTATCTGATCTACAGTCAGATGCCTTCGCCGCTAGACTACCAGCCCTACATTCTTAATAGCTAAAACTCGGCTACTCATCATTACATAAAAAAAGCATGAGATTTCTCCCATGCTTTAGCAAATGTATATATAAATGCTACTCACATGGGAGGACTCCCCTGAATCTCGCCTGATACCATATTATCAAAATGATATGGTCGGGGCGTAGATATACTGAGTCCTGTTGCTCTTAACGAACAGGCTTTCAGCCATTGATTGATGTGAGTTTGCTGGTTCAAATATTTTTTCCTTTTGTATCAATGTAACCTCTAAATATACATTTGTCAACAAAAAATTTAAGTATTTATAAAAAAAATTCATTCCTTAAATCAAGAGCGGGTGTAATCGAATACTCATCCTGTTCTATTAATCCTACAAGTATAATCTTACATTTTTCTATTGGCTTTTCGGTTAATTTTTCATACAATACATTTTCTCTTGGATCATTAGTTTCTAAACCAATTGAGGGACAATACTTCTTTTTTACATCAGCAAGTTCAGATAAACGTTTCATGTTTATCTGCATATCACAATAAATCTTATCATCTTGTATTCTGATATTTGATGCATCTCCAATTACATTCTCTGAACTTAAAAGATCAAAATTAAAGACGATAGGAACTTTTTTTTGTACATCCAGTGTGCAGTTCTCTGCCAAAATTGTGGCTTTGACAAATGAATGAATAATGCAGTTTTTTAGTGAGATAAAATCAGGATTCTGTGTAATCAGCTCACTGCAAGCCAAAACTTTTAAGAGCGCAAGATGCGCATCAGTTACGTCTGGAGTGCAGTTTGGAAAAGAATCATCGGGCTCAGCTATTCCATCATGACAATAATAGAGACACCCATCAAGATGAAGATCATAAATATTACTGTTATGAAAACAAATGATTGCAAGCCAGATAGGACTATCAAATGTAATATTTAATTTTTTGAAACAATTTTTATCTATTTCTGATAACTCAGTCCCTGATTTTGCAGGATGAACATACACAAATAAAAGATCAGTTGGATCAAAATATTCAGCCATATCTGTTTTGAATTTCCATATCTTTTCAAAATCAAATTCAACAGAAGATTCTGATCCGAATGCATAATCAAGAAGCCAATCATTGTACAATACTAATGAGCTTTCTTTCATTTCGTTATACCATTTTTCCTATAGAGTTGTCCTTCCTTCTTTTTAAAAGTTTGCCTTGCCTTGCCTTGCCCCGCCCTGCCGTGCCTCGCCACGCCATGAGAATATTATAAAATATTCCAAAGTACTTATACTATTCAGATTTATGCACCCATTTCTGAACAATAAATTTTCCATATAATCCACGATATGTTCCAAATCCAATAGGTATTCCTCCCTCCTCAAAAAGACGGCGAAGAACAGCTTCATTTAAATCTGGGTTTTCAAAAAGGGTGAGTTCAAACTTAAGATTCCATGGAAGATTTAACACTGGTCTGTGCTTTTCTTGAGGAACAATAAGTACACCATTTTTAATTTTTGAGTTATCGACATGAATTTCAATTTGAGAACTATCAGCATCAATTGTTTTATTCTTATCATCTAGAAAAAATATATTATATGGTTCAATAGTTACATAAGATAAAGCAGCTTTTGCTATAGTTTTCCATTTTCTACCCATTAGTCTTTTTGGAGAAGATTCTGTTGTTTGTGCGCTCAAGAAAGACATTATATTCTTCGCAGGAAAAACTAGTTTGTTGTCCACTACATATGCTTTTTCCATGGGAGATAATTCCATTTTCATGCTCACAAAACGATCGAACATAATCGGTCGTATACCTTTCACGCTTACGTCTATTTTTATTGAGTTCATTCTGTTCCTCCAATGATTGTAATTCCTCTACAGTATAATCAATATGTTTAAAAACATGATTGCTTATAATACATCTTTGAAAATACACACAATCCTCCTTCTTTTTAAAAGTTTGCCTTGCCTCGCCCCGCCTCGCCTTGCCTCGCCCCGCGCCGAGATGAATATTGAATAATATTCCAATTACTTATTGCTTTAAGATTTGTAAACAATAGTTTTTGCTTTTTGCATTTCCATAGGCGCAATATGCGCCTCGACTCCCCAATTATTCTTATCCTTTACTCTTATAACTAAAAATCCAAAATGAACAGGGAGTCCTGTTATACAACGAGAGCCAAATACAGAACCAAGTCCTTGCAACGCTGGCATAGACCACGCAGCAAAATTTCTTGCTGGTTCCGCTATACTTCCGCAACGATGTATATGCCCACGTAAAAGTAAATTGGCTTTTTCTTGTTGACCAGACTCTGCCCACAACAGTTGTTGTAATCGAGCACTTGATAAAGCAGTAAATTGAGAAACAGGTG
>CAYGVN010000028.1:0-9031 GCA_964353445.1 Candidatus Woesearchaeota archaeon | reverse complement strand
GGATTAAAAGGAGTTGAAACAAAAATGTCGAGCTCGGACCCCACTTCCTATATTGCTCTGACTGACTCGCCGGAACAAGTTCGCGATAAAATCCTGAAACACGCTTTCTCAGGAGGCCGGGGGAACTTGGCAGAGCACCGCAAGCTGGGAGGCAATCCAGATGTTGATATTGCTTACCAATATTTAAGAATGCTTTTTGAGCCGGATGACAAAAAGCTGAAGAAAATACATGATGATTACAAGTCAGGCAAATTACTGACTTCAGAGCTGAAAGAATATACAATTGAGAAAATAAATTCATTCCTGAAAAAACACCAGGCTGAAAGAGAGAAAGCGAAAAAAGTTCTTGATAAATTTTTATTCGTTTAGAAAAAATCATTAATGCCTTTCTGATTCTTTGCATCCTTGAGCTTTGCAAGCTTTCCCAGCGTGCTGTCAACACGCTCTTCTGCAAAGTTGTGGCGTGTCACTAATATTTCTTTTATTTTATCAATGTTCGGTTCTGTCCAGCTAAGGGTATAATCTGTTGTTACAGCAGGCTTCAGGAAAATACTTTTCAGATTTTTCCAGTTTGGTATTTTATCAGCATAATCTTCAAATTTTCCCTCCCGCACAACTTTTAATGCTGTCTTAGGGCCTATTCCCTCCACTCCTTTTGGATTGTAATCTGTTCCAATCAAAAGGGCAATTCTCACAAGAGCTTCTATATCCATTCCCAGGAAATTCAAAGACTCTGCCAAATCGATTATCTCCGGTTTTACTTCCACGTATGCTTTTTTATTTGGTATTTTTTTTCTTCCGCTGATTGAAAGATTCCTAATCAGCCTTGGAGCCCCGAATAAAAGCGTGTCGTAGTCCTGTGATGCAACAGCCCAGACATGGCCTCTTGCTGCCATTGCAGCTGCCTGCGCCTCGCCCTCTGCAAGCGCCTGCACCCAAGGCAGGCCCATTGCATTCAACAGCTCCTTGCTTTCCTGAATCATTGATGTTGTCAGCCTTGCTGTCTGCTGCGCGTACAGGCGTGCTTTTTCTGTCTCGCCTGCTGCCCGAGCTTCTTTAAATTTCTCTCTTGCAGACTCCCTGATTTTTTCCCTCTCCTCCTGCATTGCTTTTTTTTCCTCTGGCGCCCGGCCGTCAAAAGCGAAACAAGGCTGAATGCCTGCTGCCAGCAAGTTAGCAGTCCTGTAAAACAAGCCGGAAAGATGAGAAGTGATATGCCCCTGGCTGTCCATCAAAGGTGTGCCGTCTGGCTGCCTGATAATTGAAATAAATTGGTAAAGGGTGTTGAAAGCATCAATTGCTATTTTCTTGCCCCTGAGGCCAGCAATTTCAATAGGATGCTTTATTACCAAATCCCTAAGGTCAACTCCCATGATAAATAAATTAATAATCAAATAGAAAAAGTTTGCTATTTCTCGCTCAATTTCTTAAGAGCAGTCACAGCATCTCCGAGCAGGTAAGCTTGCTCTCCTTTGCCGGGGTCAAATATGACAAATCTCTGGCCGTGAATTGTTTCATCAGGGCTTAGCTCTGTCACAACATCTCCAATTATTCCTTTTTTAATCAGTTCTTTTCTCTTTTGCAGTATAATTGCAATATCAGAATTAACACTATAATAGCAGCCGTCGCACGCCCTTGTTGCAAGCAGGAAATTCTTAGTCTTATTGAGTAAGTCTTTTATTTCTGTGACGCTGTCAGCTAGTTTCTGCTTTTTATACACTTTTTCGCCAATTATATCAAGTACTGTGAGATTCATATAGAGCTACGTTATGGTAATCTTTTTTAAAACTTTCTCAACCGAAGGCTCTTCGGACATCAATAATATCAACGCTTCCTATGCCTACTTTTTCTTTCAGGCAGAGCTGAGAGGTCAGCTCGCACCCTGAGCGCATTTGCCAGCGCAAATGCACTGTGCCTCAAGTTGTTGCCAAACAGAACGCTTATGCACAAAAACTAACCGAAAGCTCTTCTCACGTCAATAATATCTACACTGCCAATTCCAACTTTTTCTTTCAGGCAGGACTCTAATTTCTCCATATCAGAACCTATTTTCTCGTCTGCCAAGAATGTGTAAATAAGCGCTTTCAAGCCGAATGCAATTGGCTGCTCTTCAATGGAATGAACATGGCCTCCTAATCTCTCTATCTCCTGCTTGCAGGCATCTTTAAGAGAGTTTAAATCACTCTCCACGCTTTCGGGCATTATTTTAAGTTTAATTACTACATCGGCCATATCAAGGACCTTCAAAACTACAAGCAGGACATTTATACTTAACAGCTGTCTTTCTGCAATGTCCGCACCTGACTATTGCCTGCTGTCCGCATAACGGGCAGGAAAAATCAGTAGCCGTCTTATCATTTGTTACATTTTCATTGCATGCTGTGCATATTCTTCTTTCCATTGTTCAGTTTTGGGAGCATACATTTATAAGCTTTTTTTAGATAAATTTTAAATCACGCTTCGGAGAGTCCATTTGGCTGATTGACAAGATTTTAAAATAAGGAAGTTTCTCTTTTATCGTATGGTTGCTGACTGGCACACTGCTTACAGCGCACTGACAGAGGTTCTGTACATGGACAAGGAAACAGGAAAGCTTGTTTCCCGGCTTTCCAGGTCTGAGCTTGCGCAGTATCACGATATTATATGCGCTCTTGAAGAGCGAAGAGAATTAGATAATCTTGTGCACAAATTTGCACCAAGAGCACGCGAGCTTATAGGCGCTCTGGAGAAAAATAAAAAACTGCTTCTCCAGCTGAAAAAAAGATTAATCGAGCTGGAGCATAAAAGCCGCCAGCTGCAGGAAATCAGCCAGAAGGATATTTTATTTGTCTCAAAGATGCTGGAAGGCTTTCCTTTGAAATTCTCCAATCTGTCTGCTCTAGAGAAGAAGAAATCTGTTGAGAAAAAATTAATTGAGACAGAGCTCAGAGAGGATATAATAAAAGAAAGATATGTCGAGGATTTGCTTGCAGAAGATATAGTCAGGATGCACTCTGAACTGCAGAAACTAAAAGGTGTGCAGAATTATGAGTGGCTGGTAAATCAATTCAAGTCGCTTGTAAAAGCGCTTGCAACAATCCGAAAATATGAAATCTGGCACATAGAATTTATACAGCCGATTGCTGATTTTACAAAAGAAGATCTGGCTGAGCTACGCAAGCTGAGAGTTTAATATGCGCATAAAACAAAAGCCAGAAGATTTCTATGTTGAAGAAATTATTAAATTGAACAAAAAGAAAGTTGGGAATTATATTTATTTTTGGCTGGCTAAAAATAATTGGACAACGCAGAGAGCAATAAATGCAGTTGCAAGAGCGCTCAGAATAAGCCAAAGAAGATTGAAGTTTGCAGGCACAAAGGACAAGCATGCTGTTACAAAGCAGGCTGTCTCTGCATTCAAAATTGCTAAAGAAGATTTGGAAAATATAAAAATAAAAGACATAGAAATAAAATTTATCAGCTACGGAAACAACCAGATTTCTCTCGGAGATTTGACTGGAAATAAATTTAGAATTGTAGCCAGGGATTTGACAAAAGAAGATTTGGAAATATTTTCCAGGAAAATTAAAGCAATTAAAAAAAGCGGTTTTCCAAATTATTTCGGTGAGCAGAGATTTGGCAGGGGTAATACTCACTTAATCGGCAAGGAGATTATAAAAGGAAGATTATGGGACACTGTCAGATTGATTCTCACGTTTAGAGGGGAAAGAGAGAGTGTGGAAGCCTCTGAAGCAAGGGAATTTGCTGAAAAGAATTGGGGCAATTGGAAAGAAATAATTAAGAAGTTTCCAAGATTTCTTGGCCTGGAAACTGCTGTTCTGAACTGGCTTGTAAAATACCCGAATGATTTTGCAGGCGCGCTTAGAAAAATTCCAAAGCCGATAAGAAAAATGTACATTCATGCCTACCAATCCTGGATTTTCAATAAAGCTCTTGAGAAAACTGAAGCAAAGGGAAAGTTGATTGTTCCCGGCTACGAGAGCAAACTTGGAAATTCTAAGTTCGACAAAGAAGTAAAGCGAATTTTGGCTGAGGAAGGCATTTCCCTTTCAGACTTCAAGTGCGCAAGAGTTCCTGAAATTGCATCTGCAGGCGACTTCAGGGAAGCTGTCGTGAAAGTAAAGAAATTTAAAGCTGGAAAAATTCAAAAAGATGAATTAAACAAAGGCAGAAGCAAAATCAAACTTGAATTTGAACTTTCCAAAGGAGTATACGCAACTGTATTGTTGCAGGAATTATTCAATGGAAGAAGAGCTTAGTGCAAAAAAAAGATATGGAATACTTGCGCTGTTTATTTTAATAGCAATTGGAGTCCGGCTGTGGGAATATTTTAAGCAGGTTCCTCCTGCTGCTGCTCTGCCCACTCACGTAATCTCTGCTGTGCTCGGGCTTATTCTTATTCCTCTGATTTACAAGCTGACAAAAATTGCTTCCGACAGCACATATGCAGGCCTCTTTGCATCTGGCCTTGCTGTTAATGTGCCTCTTTATAGCTGGGGCGTATCAGGCCAGCTTGCTCTTACTTTAGCTCTTGGCTTTTTCTTTTTCACGCTGTTTAGCCTGCTTTCCATTAAAAAAATTTCAGACTGGAAGCCGATAATCGCAGTGCCCCTAATTTTTGCTTTTATACATGTTTACAGCCTCCTGCTGATTCCTATCTTCGCATTGTATATTCTGCTTTCAACATTAGAAGAAAAGGAGTTAAGTAAAAATGAAGTTATTTTTATTTTAATCAGCAGCATATTTATTTTTGCCATCTTCTTATTTTTCAAAGCTACTCCGACAGGCTTTTCAACAGTCCAAAAATACGTGCAAATGCACTATTATACTGTTGCAGCCGAGCATCTCACGCTTCAGAAAGCATTTGCGCTTGCAGGCTATCTGCCAATTTATCTCGGCATAATAGGCTCTTATTTCGGGTTAAAAGAAAAAAGAAAATCTGTTCTTCTGCTTCTTAGCACTGCAGGCATTTTATTCGGAGCAATGAGCGCCGGCCTGGTTGCAGTCACCCACGGCCTGCCATTTTTGATTTTATCTCTCTGCACATTGGCGGGCTTCGCCCTGAAAGAGGCGCAGAGAAAAATAGATATAAGCAAATTTAAAAAATATGAAAATCTGCTGACTGCAGCAATATTTGCAGCTGCACTTATTATAGGATTTTTATTTTTTCTGTAGAAATTCTTCTATTTCTTCTTTGGATGCCCTGCCTTCGGTGACAAATTTATTATTTATAACCAGCGAAGGCGAAGCTGTTATGTCATATTTCTGTTTCAGCAGATTAATCAAAGGCTCCTGGACAAAGTCTGCATCAAAAGAAAGAATAATTATACTGTGATTCTGCTCGATATCTATTGCATCCAGAATCAAGCCCTGTTTCTCGCTTGCAGAATCATCTATGCTGTAGAAATATAAAATTGTTTTATAATTTTTATTGCAGTTTCTGTTCAAATCTAAAACGCTGATTAAAAATTTTATTTCATAAATAAAATATTTTTGTTTGAGGTAATTGTAATCTTTTGTGAATGTGCTCCGGGCGCCGTATCTGCTCAGCCTGTCTCCAAGCGTTCGCGTAGTTGCACCGATGTCAGATACCCTTGAAGCCAGAAGCTCGCACTCATTTTCACCAAAAGCTTCTATCAGTCCCTGCTCTGCTATGTAGCTTTCGAGGTGAAGCTCGTTCTGCTGGATTTCATCTGAGATTTTTTGGGATTTATAGTTGTCCAGGGCAAATCCAAACGCCACGCCTGCTGTAAATACAATTATCGCAAGAACAGCTGCTGTCAGCAATATCCCTGTATTTTTTACCATTTTTCTTTTACCCTTAAAACCTCATAGCCTACGGCAAACAGCCAGTATGCTGTAAGCAGCGTCTGATAAAGCGTGAAGAAGAGAATTGTTGCCAGCGGATAGCGCCAGGTGTTTTTTGTGTACTTGTATGACTTGCTCAGCAGAAAAACTGCGCAAACCAGCAGAACAGCAACTATAAACAGTAAGGGATTCAAATCTATTATTGACGGATACTTCATCATCGAAACTAAATTAGAAAAACTTGTTGTTGAAAGCGCAATAAATAATGCATATATTCTTTGAAAAATATCGCTGAAAATAATTGTCATTGCTACTGTTGATAAAAAGGCCAGTATTGTAATGAACGGCAGAATAAACGCTCCCAGCAGGCCGCACTTCTGGCTGAACATCATTTTTCTGTGCTTGTAGATAGTTGCCAGAAATCCCCTGAACCACCTCATTCTCTGCCTGTGGAACTTGGCAAATGTTTTGGGCACATCTGTGTATGTTATGCTGTTAAGCTGCGCCTGAACATCATATCCAAACCTCTGAAGCCTGACCGCTATCTCAAAATCTTCTGTAAGGCTGTTCTCATCAAATCCGCCAACTTTCAGCAGAGCATCTTTTTTGTATATGCTCAGAACACCAGGCGTCACATAAAGAGACCCTATTTTAGAGAGAAGTTTTCTTGCAAAAGCTGAGAGCGCATATTCCATAACCTGCAGTTTTTCTATCAATTTTTTTGGCTTGTACGGATTGCAGGTTGGAATAACTGCCCCGACTTTTTTGTCTCCAAAAAAAGGTATCATATATTTTATTGCACTTGGAGTGATTATGGAGTCATCATCAAGACAGCCGACAAGCTCTCCTTTGGCAATTTTAATTGCCCGGTTCAAGGCTGCAGACTTGTTTGAAATATGGGATTCAATTATAGATATTCTCTTATCTCCAAAGCCTTCAACTATTTCTTTTGTATTATCTGTGCACCCGTTCAAGGAAACAATTATGTCCAGCTTGTCTTTGGGATAATGCACTTTCAAAAGAGAGCTGATTGTTCTTGCAATTGTTTCAGCCCCGTTCTTGCTGGGAATGATGAGCGTCAGGCTCGGATATTTTTTCAGCTTCGGCTTTTCCATCATCTCAGGCTCTTTTTCCCGCAGGATAGTTATCCAAAGCATTGCAAAATAAAGCGCGCAGAAAGAAATCGCCCAGAGTATTATTGTAAAGTTCATTGCATCGCGCGAGGATATCTAATCGCGCATACCTTGAGCGCGATGGAAGGCAGCGAATTTGCTATCAATGTCCTCGCGTAACCAGTTATACAAATTCGCTTCATACTTTAATTCCGAGCAGGTTCATGCCTAATTTGTCAGCTGCAAGTATTAAATCGTCTGCAGTGGCTCCGCTTACGAGCACGCATCCGTCTTTTAAATCAATGCCTGTTGTAGCATTTGGCTCTAGCATAATTACTCCTATCCCTTCTTTTGCATCTGCGCAGGTTCTGATAGGAATATTTGGGTTTACCGGCTCAGAATCTTTTGTGTAAGCGCTTGTTGTTGTAATTCCATACAAGCCGGTAATTCTGCTTATCTCAGCTCCTGCGACAGCCATTTTAGCTATCTCGCTCTCGTCAGGGCTGAATACAATATAGATTTTCTGGGATTTTAGAAGCTTTTCAACAACGCCGTCAGCCAGAGAAATATTGCTCGCATTTCTCGGGTCAAGCCTGAATGGAACTGGTATCTTTTTGTCCCCATAAACAACATAAGTTCTAAAAGAGCCGTCTTCAAGCTCGTAGAAAGAATAGTTCCCGATTTCTATCAGGTTACTGGGCTTGTCGTTTTTCTCAAGAGGATTCCACATTGCAAGAGCCCATGTCGAGAGAAATAGAATTGGGATTAAAACAAAAAGTTTCTTCCAAAGCGGAACTTTGTTCTTTGGCTTTACAGGCGGAAGCTCGTTGTCCATAGCTGAAACAATTATAGTAAGCAATTTAAAAGTTATGGATGTTTTTGTTGGTTTTGAAGCCTGAGCAATCTCTTATCCTCTTTATTCCTCATCCTCTTTATCTCTCGTCTCCTATTTTCTCTTTGTCTCTCATTCTCTTAATCTCTCTATCTCTTTTTCTCTTCAACCTTCAAAAAAAGAAAAGAAATAAAAAATAAAATAAAAAAAAGAAAAAAAGGGATTTCTCCCTTCCTATACAGTTGTATTCTCTTCAGTTGTTGTTACAGTTGGTGCAACGAATGCTGTTACAGTCGGGCCTGGTGAGACTTCCATTGCAGTTCCTGCTAATGTGTATGCTGAATAGTCCTTCAGAACCGCACATGCATCTCTTGTGTTTGTTGCTTCCCAGCCAGCTACAACTAAGGCAACCTTGCTTCCGCCAAAGGCATTCTCAATCAGCTTGATTAAGCCCTTGTTCTCTGGTATACCGCTTGCAGCGCCGTATGTAGGGTATGTTACTCCCATGGCTTCTGCAGTTAGCTTGTTGACTGCTGAACCGCCGACAAGTATCATGTTTGCTGCTGTATTGTCAGTTATTTCAGTGTCTAGCTTTGCTAACGGTACGCCTGCTAGCGTTGTCTTGCCTGCTGCTGTTGCTCGAGTTACTGTTGTTCCTGTGCTGCTTACAATTACATCTACTTTAAAGTCGCTGTCATCTGCTGGTATGTCAAACTCAAAGCTATCTCCGGACAAGTGCGCATCTGGGTCGTATATAATAATGCCGTCTGCTGCTCTGGTATTTTCTTCCCAGCCACTTATATCTCGTGCTCCGTACATCAAGTCGCCTGTTGTTAATGTGTCATCAAGTCCGTGACCTAAGTAAGTCAAATTGTTTGTGGCGTCAGCTTGGAACCATATATCAATGTCATTGCCTATTGTGGTAGCCAGCGTTATATTTCCACCATTTCCAGTTGCATTTAAGTCAACTGTTATAGGCAGGACAGTATCCTGGTACGTAATGTTAGCAATGTTATAGTCTACAGTTGTTCCATTCTTCAACGCTATCAATTTAATCTTGTTGTCATCTTTGTCTTTGTAGAATGCACCTATTGCTGTTGCGTTCTTCTGGTATAGGTATATGTCATCTGTATCTCCTGCTGTTACCGTAAAGCTGTCATCGTTTCCAGCGCCTTCTATGTGTATAAGCTTAGCAGTTGCCATATACGGTATTGTTCCATTGTATATATCTTCTGTTACAGGTGCTTCTATTGTGTATTTCTGGTAGCGGGTCTCTGTA
>CAYGVN010000027.1:0-9318 GCA_964353445.1 Candidatus Woesearchaeota archaeon | reverse complement strand
GATACTCTGGGCAATCTGCTTTCCCGCTCCTTGACTTTGATAGAGAAGTTTGCAGGAGGAGTAGTGCCTAAACCCAGCAGGCAGACAAATGTGGATCTGGATTTGCAGAGAGCTTTTGAAAAAGCACTGCGCCACGCAGATGAGAAAATGGAAAAATTGGAGATTCATCATGCTCTTGATGAAATCTGGGCTTTTATCAAAGCTGTAAATAAATATGTAGATGAGCAGAAGCCCTGGACAATCAAAGACAAAGTGCGACTTGATACAGTTCTTTATAATTTGGCTGCAGCCCTGCGGGTAATTTCCGGCTTGATTTGGCCTTTCACGCCAGGCACAGCAGAAGAAATTGCACAGCAATTGCAGATTAAATTGCCAACTTTAAAAGATTTAAAATTCACAGATTTAAAAGCAGGGACTAAAATCAAAAAAGGAAAAATCTTGTTTAATAAATTTGAATTTAAAAAAGAAGAGCAACCAAAAATACAAACGGAGGAAAAAAAACCTATGGTAAAGTTTGATGAGTGGCAAAAACTTGATTTGCGGGTCGGAAAGATTGAGAAAGTTGAAGATATACAAAGCTCTGACAAGCTGTACAAAATAACTGTTAATTTAGGCACAGAAAAAAAGACAACTGCAGCCGGCCTTAAGCAGAACTACACAAAAGAACAGCTGAAAGGGAAAAAAGTCATTTTCCTTGCAAATCTGGAGCCGGTAACATTGCGGGGTGTAAAGTCAGAGGGCATGATACTGGCAGCTGTCAAAGGCAAGTCAGTTGCTATTCTCGAGCCTGAGAAAGACATAGAAATTGGGGCAAGAATCGAATAATTAGATTTATAAACTATTTTTTAATTTCTATCTTATATGCTTCGCAATGCTTTGCGACATTAATGACGTTAGGTATTGTGAAGACGCAAATCATTGCGCCAGTAGTCTAGTCTGGTACGCGCTGAAAAGCTAGCGCTTTTCGCTGGCTTTCTGCTGCGCAGAAAAGGACATAACCTTGCCATACACGAAAACAAAGTCTTCGCTGACTTTGCTAACGCAAAGAGGTTAGGACCCGAGTTCAAATCTCGGCTGGCGCATCTTATGTTCAACACCGAATGATTTTTATAGCCATAGAGCGTGTTATTTTGTATGCGCACAAGGGCTAACAAGCTAAGCAAAGAAAACCAGAAAATCTTCAAGGACTTTCTAACATATCTCAAGCTTGAGAAAGGGGTCAAGAAGAATACCGAGCTTCGCTATTACTTCTGCTTGTTGCGCCTTCAGAAGTTCTTGAGCAAGCCATTCAATAAAGTTACAGACAAAGAGCTTAAGGATTGCATCCTAAAGGTCAAAGAGTTTAACGAATGGTCTCCGAGAACTAAGGACACTGTACTTTTCTCAGCAAAGACTTTCTTCAAGTGGTTAGATAAAGATGTTAGCTGGATTAAAAGGCAACGAGAGCACGAGCTGCAAAAACTGCCAGAGGATTTGATAACTGAAGAGGAGGCTCTCTTGATGATTAAAACAGCAGACCATATCAGAGATAAAGCGCTTCTTGCTATGCTCTGTGAGTCTGGCTGCAGAATTGGAGAACTTCTAAATCTGCGAGTTAAAGATATTGTTTTTGATGACCTCGGCGGGACTGCTCTTTTACGGGGCAAAACTGGCGAGCGCAAGGTCAGGCTCGTATTTTCTGTACCTTACCTGAAAGCTTGGATAGAAAAACATCCATTTGGTCGAGATGCGCCCATATGGGTTTCAATCAGCAATAACAGCAAAGAAAAGGTAATGGATTATAACAGGGTTAATCATTTACTGAAAGAATTAGCTAAGAAATGCAACATAAAGAAGCCTGTTAATCCACATCAATTTCGTCACAGCCGAGCAAGCTTCTTGGCTAAATTCTTGACCGAATCACAACTCAAGCAATATTTTGGCTGGACACAAGGTTCAGATATGGCGCAAGTCTATGTTCATATGTCTGGCAGAGATGTTGATGATGCTTTATTGAGCAAGGTGTTTGGCCTCAAAAAGATAGAAGAAAAGGGCGTAACTAAGCTCTTGCATAGATTCTGCCTTAGATGCAAGACATCAAATCAAGCAGAACATTCTTTTTGCCAGCAATGCGGTTTCCCCTTAGAAGCTGGCGCTACCGAAGACTATGAAAAAAAGATAAAAGCGAGACAGCTTGAGTACGAGGAGATTATTTCACGGTTGAGGAAGGTGGAGAGGGTTGTGCTGCCAGCAAAACACTAAATTGTAAAGTTCAAAAAAGAGGAGAAGAAATGAAGTTTGGGTTTTATTCTATGGACAACTAAGTAACTACTTGAATTCTTTCCTATACTTCTCAACCAACCACCACTGGTTTTGCCTTCCAACTTTGCGATATTTAACCTTGCCTTCGGCTTGCAACTTGAATAAATGTATCTGTGCCGTGTGCCAAGTTGCCCCAGCACCTGCAGCTATGTCTTCAGTCGTGGATGGCCACTCCTGCTTAGCAAGGAAGTCCAGAATCCTTTTAGCATAGTTTTCCTTTGCCATACTTAGTTACTATATATCGAACGACAGGTTTAAATAGTTTTTTAATGTCTTTATTTTTATGGCAGCTGAAAAGAAAAGTTTTATTAGAAAAATACCCGGGTTTAGAAGTGGCAAATGGTGGAAGATGATTCTTGCTACTATTGGTTATTTTTTCATAGTTATATTCATACTTGCGTTGATATCGCCATCTCCTCCTAAGGAGAATAATATAAATACAAATGCAACGCAAACATCACAAGAAAGTGCAAAAGTTGTTACGTGTACTCCAGATTGGCAATGTTCTACTTGGTCAGATTGCAGCTCTTCAGGAACACAAACAAGAACCTGCACCGATAAAAATGCCTGTAACACAACAACAAGCAAGCCTCAGGAAACTCAGACTTGCACACCTGCGCCAGTTGTTGAGGAGTACCCTTGCCCAGATTTGTCGGGTATGAAATTACAAGGTTATAGTTCTGGATTTCAATCTTGGATTGCAGAAGTTTCCCCGTATAAATCAAATAATGTAGAAGTAGTTTACACTTATACAACTGGAGGGAAGATAATCTACTGTGATGCTGGCTCCACAGAAGGTCAGAATGCAAATTGGGTTTATTGTGGAGATTCTTTAAGACCTATTGTCGCCCAATATACAGACAGCTCGGGTACAATAATAAATAAAAGAAGCGTTGAAGTAACATTTGACAAAAATACAAATCAGTATCTCGCTACAAAGTGCGATACCTACGAGTTAATGTGAAATGAATAAATTGAGTTGGTTATTAGCAGGGCTTCTAATTGCAGTTGTTTTTGTTAGCGGTTGCACAAGTCAAAGCAACCAATCAAATACAAGCACGCAAGAAAAGCCAACAAGCATAATCTCAACTCCTAAAGAAACAACAAAGCAACCTATAGATTTAGTGTTAACACTTTCTGAGTTAACTGGCAATTATACTGTGGTAGAGAGGTCTCCGAGATTAAGGTCTGATATACTCGAAGGATCTTTAGCTTGGGGCTGGAAAGAAGGCTATTATATAAGATTTGTTAGATTTGGCGAAAATCCTTTTTCAAGCACGATTCTTGAACAGTGGATTTCTATTTATCCAATTGAAAACGTAACTAAAAATATTGAAAGTGGACTGAAATCGGATGAAAATACAACTTATGAAGAATTGCCTACTCCTAATATTGGCGACCAAAGCAGAGCTTGGAGAGGCACCACAACCGACGAATTTGGAAACCAACAAAGATTTTACACAATAGAATTCATTAAAATGAATGTTTATGAAAGACTTGATATGAGTGGAGTAATTACAGACTTTGAAGAACTAAAAGCTCTTGCTACAAAAGTTGCTGCGAAAATAAAGTAAGCATTTAATTTTTCTTTTCTGCATCCTCTGTTTTAGCATTTCTCTTTTTTTTCATTTCTTCATAAATCTCACTTATATCTCTTGCTGATAGAGACTGCTCATTAGGCTTGAAGGCTTCTCTTACAGCTCTTTCTAATGCGCTATCTTTTATTTCAGCAGTATGCTCTGCAGTACCCCCAACTAAAGACCATTCCCAACGCATTGCAGCCAGCAAGGTATCAGCTGTTAACTTCAGTTTGCCAGTCAGCAGCAAATCAAAACCCAGTTTCTGTATATCTTGCATAATCTTGAGTTGCCGTCGCTTAATAAGCAAGACATTTTCCTGCATATCCTCGCTTAATTTTTGGGAGAGTGCTTCTGACCTTTCTATCCAGCCATACTTATCTCGCCAACGGTAGATAGTTTTAGGGTTAGCACTAAGTTTCTTTGCGATTTGCTCACAAGGCAAGCCTAATGCAAAAAGCACAAAAGCTTCTTCCCTGTTAGTTTTAGGTCTTGTCATTTTGTTCTCCTTTCAAATTACAAGAATCCGAACCTCTCACAACTTTTTCATATTCGAGAATTTTGTCCATATCCTGAACTGCAGTTTCTTTATGCACAGTTTCCAGCTCAGGAACTCCGTGGCTGTGGTCAACTTCTATTCTATCCGATGCATATTGTACGTTGAATTCTTTGAAAATCTTAGCTAACTGATGATATCTAAATGCGAGATGATTAAGGGTTACTGAACAAATTTCGTGCCTATCTATCTTTAAATTGTCAAATGTCTTTTCTAAGTAGTCTTTTAGTGGCTTTACGTACTCTTCATAAGCTACAGCATAAATCTCCTCTATGCTATCACCATATACATCAGGCAAGTAGAAGCAAATTTTAGTTGGAGAGTAAAATAAAACTACGCAGTCATTATAATTTATTCTAAATCCGCTATGCTTTGGGCTTCTGCTTATTTGCAAGTATTTATTCCTGACAGAGTCAAAGTCCTTGTATTCGCTGGCAAGGTTAAATCTTCCGAATATCTTATGTGCCCTAAATTTTCTTGTATCTTCAAAATACCCCTTTAATTTTAAGAATAGTGTTTTTCCATCAGGCGTTAAGAAATTGAGTTTAGTCCAGAGTCCTCTTTCTCTTAAGACACTAATGTTGTAGTTTATTGTCGATAGAGGTCGTTTAAGCTGTGTTGCAATATCTTTTTGGTACAGCAAAGTCTCTTCTGATGTGAATCCTCTTAGCAGAAGAATTTGGGCTTGCAAGGCCGACAATCCACACGTAAAATTCCGAATTTTATTACAAGTCATTTTGAACCTCTCTAATATGTGAGATGTCGTTAACTGCTATCAAACGAATAGCCTTCAAAGTTTGTAGTTTTAGAAAACAATCGTCAAAGTCTACGAGCTTGCCTTTATTAAATTCCCCTGACTTTAGCGTTATTATAATAAGCTTATCTTTGAGTGCTGACCAAAGCTCTTTGCTCATCTCCCTTTACCTCATCTTCGGATACTATCACAACAAATTCGCCATTATCTAACTCGCCAATGCTCACTGGCTTGCCTGCTGACGCAGGACATTTGCTTAGAATTTCGGCGACGGATGGTTTTTTGCTAAACCGTATAATTTGCATATTTGAAATTGCTTCAGGTGCGAAATATATTTAATCCAATAGTTACGAGTACTCATAATAAAAGTTAAAAATTGTGTTTGCTACGTAATTATATTAGAGTGAGGTAAGATGAGGATAAGAACCACAGTCGTTTTGCACGAAGATAAAGAGACGGGCGAGCTAACCATTCATCCGCCAAAATGGTTGCAGTCGTTGTATGGCTGGAAAGGTGGCGATAAACTTGCCGTAATAAACCCAAAGTATTCTCAGTTAAGTATTATTAACTTGTCCGCAGAGCCGAAGCTTGCTCAACTTTGCCAAGAATCGAGAATTAAAATAAAACACCAGACCGAAGATGCGGCGGTTAGATACTGGTACAACAGAATATATAAAAAAGATGCGAGGGCTAAAAAAATAACCCTTAATTATTTGAGAGGGTGCAGTCTAAAACAATTGCAGTACCTCGCAGAAAAGGTTGAGGTCAAGGAAATAAGAAATACCTTAATTAAACATAATATTGATCGATCTATTAAATTTAAAGAACACTTTAATAAAGTTAAGAGTAAGCTTAATAGCGATAGGAAATACAAAGAAACCTAATATGTGCGACTTAAATATTCCAAAAAAGCCAGAGATAGAGTTCAAAGATGGCACCTTTAAGCTGTTACCTATGGATGCGCTAAGAGAGCTCGGCTTAAATCCGCAAGGTGATTACAACTTCAAACCTTATTTTGCAAAACAAGATGCACTTTATACAGAGAATGTGGATGCTTTATGGGTACATCCTAACGGCAAAGCTAAAGTGCGAGAAATAAGCACGTTAGGGCACGAAGTAATTGCAAGTGGTGGTTGGATAGTTATGGATAAAGACGCAAACGCTGAGTATTCGATAGGCATAGTTAGTTACTACGATACTTCGAATCCTAATAACATTCATGTAAATCACGAAATCAAGAAAACCTTTCCTAATAAATTGCCTATTTTAGATACTCGAATCCCTGAGCATCAGTCACAAGCAGAAATTATAACTTTAGACCTCGGCAAAGAAAAATTTGAATTAGACTATCGCAATTATAAAAATCCAAAAACTGTAACCGATGCTTAAGTATTTATACTATTAATTCTTAATAGGTATGTTTAAATATTTGCAAAATTCTGGATTAATCGGCGTTCAGCAGGCTATGTTCGGCTGGCGCATTTGGGGCTGTGGGGTAGCTTGGTTCATCCTTTCCGGTTTGGGACCGGAAGACCCCGGTTCAAAACACGGAGCCTTTTCTAAAGAAGGGGTCCGCTGAAAGTCCGGGCAGCCCCACCTGTCATTTTGTAATCACTCTTTCTAAATTAAACAAACTATATAAATGTGGAATTCGTTTCTAATTTAAACCACAAGGAGGTTACCAAATGGTATTTAAGCATAATGTAAAAATGCATGAATTTATTGGTCTAGCTCTAATTTTCATAGGAGCAACGTGGCTAGGGTTCGCGGTATATGGAACAATGCTAGCTGCAAATAGGTTGCTGTTAGCACAGGTGCCTTTAATAGCAGGAAGGGAATTGTTTATATTCCCAATATTTTATGGATTAGGCGCACTTTTGTTAGCACTAGGCCACATTGAGCTAAGAGAAGCTATGCCAGGTAAAGGAAGGAGGAGGATATAAATGCCAGCTAAAAGAGGATTATTAGGGGAAATTCGAGGAGTCGTCGCAAGAGAACGAGAAGCTGAAATTGAATATGGAATGAAGGAATTCATCCAAGGCTTGCTTGTTGGATTTATAATAGGCTTCTTGATTGCAACACAAATTGTTTAAATAATTTTTTTCAAATTCTTTTTAAATACTCTATTTCTAGTTAGTTAAATGAAGCAAGAGCTAATTATAGCCAAACCAGCTGAATTGATTCTCAAGAGCTCTCCTGTCAGGAGAATTTTTGAAAGGCAGTTAGTCAGGAATATCGAGGCAAAGCTGGGAAAAGTGAGGATTGAAAGGCTGCAGGCAAGGCTTTTAATTTACTCTGAAAAAATTGATAAATTGAAAAATGTGTTCGGGCTTTCAGTAATTCATCCTGCTTTTGAGGTCAAGACTGATTTGGATGTTATACAGAAAAAAATTTTGAAAATAATAAAGTTGGATAAGAGCAGGACTTTTGCAGTCCGGGCGAGAAGGGTTACAAAAGATTTTCCTCTGACTTCCCAGCAGATAAATGAAAAAATTGGGGATTTTGTCAGGAAGAAAACAAAAGCAAAGGTAGACTTGGAAAATCCTAATGTTGAAATTAATGTTGAAATTATTGGCAAGAGAACACTGCTGTTTACAGAGAAGATAAGGTGCTTAGGCGGCCTGCCAGTGGGTGTAAGCGGAAAAGTTGTCTGCCTGACTTCAGGAGGAATAGATTCTCCTGTTGCAGCATGGATGATGCTGAAAAGAGGCTGTGAGATTATTCCAGTTCATATGAAGATTTCAGAGGTTGAATATAAAAAATTCCTGAAGCTATGCAAGAAACTGCAGGAATATTCAGGACCAAAAATAGAGATGGTTGTTGTTGATTGGAACAAAAAGCTGAAAGCAATAACCAACAAACTTAGAGACAAGAGATATACCTGCATTATGTGCAAGCATTTGATGCTTCTTGAAGCCCAGAAGATTGCAGAAAGCAAAAATGCAAAAGCAATAGTCATAGGCTCTTCAATCGGACAGGTTGCTTCCCAGACTCTTGATAATATTATGGCGACTCATTACGGCTTGGAGCTTCCTGTGCTTACGCCATTAATCGGCTTTAACAAGGATGAAACAGAGGCAATTGCAAGGCAGATTGGCACTTTTGATATTTCAATAAGCAAATCAGAGCCCTGCCCTTATGTGCCCAGCAGGCCTGCGACAAGAATAAAACTTGAGGAATTCAAAAAACTAAGAAAATTTCTCTGTTAGCAGGCAGAAATAAGGGGATTCTGGAATCGGTACATAAGCTCTTTGTGCGTTTGTTTCAATTTCTTTAAATAAGCCCAAATTAACATAGTCTTTTATTACATTTTTAATCTTATTTTTAATGCACGTTTCTCCGACATGAAAGAATTTTTCTCCTGATTTAAACACCCGGTCTTTTAGCTGTTCGACGGTCAAAGGAGTTTGGGCTTTAGCTTCTTCTGGCGTCCACCAGACCTCCTGAAGAAGCTCTGGAAAATGATATATTACCTTATTTCTGTCTTTGTTCTTTTCCAGCAATGTATTGTACTGCTGGGTATGTTTTTGGCTATGATAATAAACTCTATTTCTAAGATTTTCATATGGAATAATTCCATCGAGATTTAGTTCTATCCAAACTTGCTTTATTTCTTTTTCTCCCAGCTCGCCGGCACTCTTCTTGGCTGCAAGCTCTTTGACTGTCTGCTCGATGTTATTTTCAAGCCCCATATTCAATATATTTATTGAACATTAACTTTTTAAATCAAACTTTTGAGGGTTAATTATGGGCTCATAGCTCAGCATGGTTAGAGCGACTGGCTCTTAACCAGTAGGTCGCGGGTTCAAATCCCGTTGGGCCCACTTACAAAAATTTTTAAACGGGGCGCCCCTTCTTTTAATCTGGTGATAATATGGAGCATGTATTCGAAATATTAGACCAAGCAAAAGATTTAAGGGAAAAAATAAGGCAGACATTCAAAAAAGGCGCAGAAATGAACCATCCGCTTATAGCAAGCTGGATAGACAAATCACTTGAGCTGGATGAAGTAGTAGCCAACAAATTAGACGAGCTATTTGAACGTCTAGTCAGGCTTGAGGATGAAATAAGAGGCAAAGGGCCTCAAACAATAGTGACTAAAAAGCCTAAGAAATAGTATCTCTTCGATG
>CAYGVN010000026.1:0-9440 GCA_964353445.1 Candidatus Woesearchaeota archaeon | reverse complement strand
AGCTTACAAAAGAAGAATGCAAAAAGCTTGTGGAATTATCTATGTCTGCATGCAAAAAAATTTACGAAGTGCAGAAAGCTGCACTGAAAGCCAAATACGGCACTGAAAAAGATGTTGACACGGAGGGATCTGTACAATGAAAGCGCCAAAATTATTTTTATCAAGCCTGCTCGCCAAAAACAAGCGGGAAGATGACAGGGAATTATTAGAATATAGAAAAATAGAAATTGATGTTAATCCAATAGCAAGAGCATGCGGTTCTGCAAGAATTAAACTTGGAGAAACAGAAGTTCTAGTCGGCGTAAAGATGGATGTCGGGAATCCTTTTCCAGACACGCCAGCTGAAGGAATATTAATTGTAAATGCCGAGCTTATTCCTCTGGCTTCGCCTGAATTTGAGCCAGGCCCGCCAAAAATAAATGCAATAGAGCTTGCAAGAGTTATTGACAGGGGAATCAGGGAATCCGGCGCAATTGATGTCGAGAAACTCTGCATCAAGCCGAAAGAAAAAGTCTGGATAGTCTACATTGATATTTATCCGATAAACAGCGACGGAAATCTATTTGATGCATCTGCGCTTGGCGCAATAGTTGCACTGAAAAATGCTATGCTGCCCAAATATGATGAAAAAGAAGATGTTGTTCTGTACAAAGAACTGACAAAAGAAAAGCTCCCAATAAAAGAATTTCCTGTGCTGTGCACTTTTGCCAAATTAGACGGCTCAATATTCTTGGATGCGACAGCAAGAGAAGAAAATGCTTTTGATGCGCGCCTGTCAGTATCCACGCTTGAAGACGGCACAATCTGCGCCATGCAGAAAGGCGGAATCGGGGTATTCACAGAAGAAGAAATCTTAAATATCATTGATTTGGCTATAAAGAAAGGCAAGGAGCTCAGGGCTCTGGTAGAATAAAATGTTAGACTTCACCAAGTTCGAGATGGCTAGGATTATTGGAGCAAGAGCGCTTCAGCTTTCAATGGGCGCGCCCATGCTGATTAAAAAGCCAGAAGATGTTTTTGACACAACCGAGATTGCAAGGATAGAGCTTGAAAGTGGTGTCCTGCCGATAACAATCAAAAGGCCGAAGCCCGTCAGATTAGAGCTTTAGACTTAATTATTGTATTATATTTCTGTATTATATTTTTGTACCACTTTGGAAGCCTTTGGTTTACTGTAAAGTTTAGAGCATGCGCATCTCCTCTTTCATTTGCGACTTCCATAATGCGCACAGTTAAGGAATCTTTGATTGACGTGCTTATCCGCCCGTCTTCATCTATTTTCTTGCAAGCTGTTCTTATTATTGGATCATTTTGTTTTACCAGCTTAATAAGCGCATTTAGATGTACACAGGATTCAGGAGGCCGGTAGCCTCCCTTAACGACGCGGGGGAATTCCTCTTTGAAAAAATCATATCTCTCATCAAATGACATTTCAAAATAAACACATAAAAAAGTTTATATAATATTCGCTTAAAAGCATCAAGCTAAACATTTGTCCATAATTTCTTCATAGCACTGAGGAAGCCTTTTTTTAATAAATATAGTTAATGAGTGAGAATGTATATCTCCTTCTGCAGCTTTTCGCATATCATAGTACAGCTTATCTTTGATATCATCATCATACTTTTTTTCTTCTAATCTCTGAAAAGCAACGAAGGCTATAATCTCTCCTGTTTCTTTATCTTTGTATTCATTTTCCATCATGTCATTAAAAATGTTGAAGTATTTGTGCGCCCTGTCGCAATACGTCACCTTAAATCTTTTTTTGAAGAGTTTATACCTTTTATTCAATGACATTTCAATATATTAGCAAGAAAAAACATTTATATTGTTCGCTGTAACGCTGAAATTATTCAATGACCAAACCGACATTCTTATAAGTTTTTCTTTTGATTTATTGATAACCATGAGAAACACAAAGCTTACAACTGAAAAAATTGATATATGGCCGAAGACTTTTAATGATTCAAAATTAGAAAAAATAATCGACGATGGGGCTGAAGTAAGGTTTGACCCCAAAACAAAAATAAAAGTTGGTAAAACTATATTGTATCCGGGTCTATTTATTTCTGGTGGCGACCACTCAAAAGAATGCAAAGCGTTTGTAGGAGAAAATGGAAAAATAGTCGAATTGGACGAAGCTGATGCATTGTGGCCAGATTACAATAACCCCGACCTGCAAGTAATGTCTGCAACCAGCAAAGGTATTGAGGGGCTGGCAGTAAAATATGATATGTCTCGAGTTATCGAAAATCCAAAGGGAAAACGATACCTTGGTGTATATTTTGATCCTCGAACTGGAGAATATGGCAAAATATTAGTTAAAGCTAAGTGACAATATTTTTCAATAGATTTTTTAATACATAATTCTTAACCTTTAATATGAAGGTCACTGATGTTAAAGTTAAGAAGATTTTAAACTCCAGAAAAGAGCCGACTATTGCTGTTTCTGTGAACGGCTCTGCTGGCAAAGCGCCTTCCGGCGCATCAAAAGGAAGGCACGAAGCTCCTGCTTTTCCAAAAGGCATTGATTTTGCTGTCAAATTAATTAATTCAAAAATTGGGAAAAAATTGAAGGGAATAGAGTTTAAGGGATTTATGGATTTGAAGAAAATTGAAAAAATTCTGCCGAAGAATTTAGGAGCAAATCCAATTGTTGCACTGGAATTCGCGCTGTTGAATGCGCTTGCAAATGAGAAGAAAAAGCCTCTTTGGAAAATTCTTGATCCAAATGCCAAAAAGATGCCCATGCCTCTTGCAAATGTAATTGGCGGAGGCAGCCACACAAAGAAAAACGGGCTTGATGTGCAGGAAATTTTAATTCTGCCAGAAGCAAAATCATTTAGCCAGGCTGTCAAAATAAATACAGAAATTTACAATAGGCTGGGAAAAGAATTAAGAAATATTGATAAAAAATTCAAAAAAGAAAAAACAGACGAGCATGCCTGGATTACTTATATTTCTGAGCCAGAGGTTCTCGAGCTTTTGAATAAAATTGTAAAAGAATTTGAAGCCAATTATAAAATAAAAATCAGAATTGGAATTGATTTTGCAGCTTCAAGGCTTTACAAAAATAACAGGTACATCTGGCAGAAATTAGTGAAAGCAGATGGAATCGGATTATTTGGCTTCAGCAGGCAGGGCCAGATTGAGCTGATAGAAAGCCTGGCAGACAGGTTTAATCTTTATTATTTAGAAGACCCTTTGAGCGAGGATGATTTCTCAGGATTTGCAGAGCTAAGAAGAAAACTGAAAGGCAGGCTAATCTGCGGAGATGATTTGACAGTCACAAATCCAAAGAGGATTAAAAAAGCAAAGGGAAAAATTAATGCTATTATTATCAAGCCAAATCAGATTGGCTCGCTGGTCAAGACAAAGCAGGCGATTGATATAGCAAAAAGGCTTGGAATTATCCCAATTATGTCGCACAGAAGCGGAGAAACAGATGATTCGACAATCAGCCACCTGGCATTTGCCTGGCAAGTGCCGATAGTTAAGTTTGGTGTTGCTGGAAAAGAAAGACTGGCTAAGCTGAATGAATTGATAAAGATTGAAAAGTCTATTTAATTATACATTTTCTAAATCCATTTAATTATCTGCTTTAATCCGAAACACTTAAAAATACGTCGCCGGTGATAGATAAAATGGAAGCTGAAGCAACTGAGCAATTACTAGTGCCGCTGGAGCAGTATTTAGCTTCAGGCATTCATATAGGCACAAAATTCAGGACAAAGGCAATGGCGCCTTTTATCTATAAAATTAATCCAAACGGCCTCTGCGTTCTTAATGTCCAGAAGATAGATGAGCGCATCACAACTGCTGCCAAATTCTTGGCCAAGTATAAACCTGAAGAGATTGTTGTAATCTGCAGAAGAGAAAACGGCTGGCCAGCTGTCAAGGCTTTTGCAAAAGCCACTGGAGTCAAATATTTTGCAGGCAGATACCCTGCAGGCATCATAACAAATACAAATCTGGAGAATTTCTTTGAGCCAAAGCTGATGCTTGTTGCAGACCCATGGCCTGACAAGAATGCTGTTCACGATGCTCTGTTGGCAGGCATACCAATAATTGCTTTATGCGACACTAATAATACTTTGGAGAATGTGGACTTTGTAATACCCTGCAATAATAAAGGTTCAAAATCATTAGGCATTATCTTTTGGATTTTGGCAAATAAATATCTGCAAGAAAGAGGTCTTCTGCCAAAAGACAAAGAAATAGAAATTCCTTTAACCGATTTTGCTGGCGAATAATTTTACTATTGCAGTATAATAAAATTTAAATAGTTATCATAATAGTAGTCACTATGAATGAATTATATAGTGAAGAAGCAATAGGTAGCACGCACAAAGTAGAAACTGGCTGTGGTAATCTTTATGTAACTATTAATAAAAATCCCGAAAGACCGGAAAAATATGAAATTCTTATGTATATGGGAAAAGCTGGAGGATGCGCCGCATCTCAAGCAGAAGCAATTTCCATATTATCTACTTTTATTCTTAAAAATGGCGGCAAATTAGAAGATGTTGTTGAAAAACTTAAAGGAATACGATGCCCGAGCCCACTTCTCAAACATAAAAAAGTTGCTCTTAGCTGTCCTGATGCAGTTGGTAAATTATTAGAAAAATATTCAAATTCAAAAATTAAAGAATCATCTGCTAAAAACGCACATAAAAAAGGAGTAAAAGGTAGAATGTACCAAGTAAAAATCGGGTGTGGTAGTATATATATCACTATTGATGAATACCCAAAAGAAAAGTATGAAATATATGTACAACTGAGTAAAGGAGGGGGTTGCGCTGCATCTCAAGCAGAAGCAATTAGCGGATTAATTAATTTGGCTCTCAAGAGAAATAGTATCGAAGATGTTGTTGAGGAACTCAAAGAAATAAGGTGTCCTAATCCTATAATCGAAGGTAATAATATGGTTCTCAGCTGTCCTGATGCAATCGCTAAAACATTAGAAAAATATTCAAAAGGTAAATAGAATAAGCAAATAGAAGTTCTCTGACTGAATTTTCTGAAAAATAAATTTTATATAGAAATTTCAGTAGGTTTCCATCCGTTATTTACTGCAGTCTCCAATTGGCTTTGCACTTTTTGTAATTTTTCAATATGGTCTTCTCGTATTTTATAAAGATAATTAACATATTGCTGAGCAGATTTTAATCGTGCTTCTGGATTAACTGCATCATTATTACTCTGGGCGAATCCACACTTTCCACAGAATTCCTTAACTATAACATCAGTTTCACAAATAGGACAAGGTATTCTTTCGCCAATATAACCTTCAGCTACGAGATATTCTTCTCCTTTATAGTCAACTTTCTTTACCATTTTTAATTAGTAAAGTAATAAGTCTTTTAAATTTTGTTAGACACTGCTTATAAGACTAGTTAATAAAAATGGAACCAACAAGAAAGCCAGTTGTTGCTGGTATATTCTATGCTGAAAATGCTGATAAATTAAGAGAGCAGGTAGAGAGCTGTTTCTTAACAAAAGAAGGGAAAGAATTACCGCTTAAGAAGGGAAATAAGAAAATCTTCGGCTTGATTGTTCCTCATGCAGGCTACCAGTACAGCGGACAAGCTGCTGCTTACGGATACAAAACATTAGCTGCAACTGAAAAGCCGGACACAATAATTATTTTAGGCCCTGCTCATACAGGTTTGGGAACAATTGCTTCAATCTGGCACGGAGGAGCTTTTGAAACTCCGCTTGGAGCAGTTGAAATTGATAGAGAGCTTGGAGAGAAACTAAAATCTGAATTATTTGATGTTGACCCAGAGCCTCACTTGCAGGAGCACTGCATTGAAGTTCAGCTTCCTTTTCTGCAGACGATTTATCAAAACAATACGCCTAAGATTCTGCCAATTGTTTTTTCTGCGCCTCTGGAAGCAGACCTGTGCAGGAGATTGGGAAGACAGATTGCTGAAGCAATAAAACAAAGCGGAAAAGATGTTTTAATTATTACAAGCTCTGATTTCACGCACTACGGAGCAAGCTATGGATTTGTGCCTTTTTTCGGGACTCCGCTGGACATTAAAAAGAAACTTGGAGTTCTAGATTTCAAGGCAATCGAGCAAATAGAAAAGCTTGATGTCGAAGGTTTTGTAACATATGTAAAGGAAAGTGGAGCAACAATCTGCGGTGCAGTGCCGATTGCTGTTCACATGGCAGCTGCAAGAGAATTAGGAGCAAAAAAAGCAAAGCTGTTGAAATACTACACATCTGCAGATACCACAGATGATTGGTCTAATTCAGTTAGTTATGCGGCTATAGTTCTGGAATAAGTTTTGTTTGGCTACAATTTGAAGCACAGTGCATTGCAGGGCAATGCGCTCAAGGTGCCGGCTGACTCAGAGCAAAAGCAAAGCTTTTGCGTTGCCACGCGAAGCCAAAGGCTTCGCTCGGTTTCAGCCGTGACTGATGACTGGAGCAATTCAGTCAGTTATGCGGCCCTGGTCTTTGAATAAATTTTAATTATCCTTACTTGCGCAGCCTTGGCTTAAATTCTACGGGCTTATTCTCTCTGATTGATTTTGTTATTTTTTCTATTTTCTGTGTATCTTTTTCTCCAAAGTCAGGAACAGCAGGGTCTTCTTTTTGTTTTGCCTTTTCTACAATTCCTCTTAAAAAATCAGCACTTTTTTGTCTTACTTCATCTCTTTTTACCATTTTCAGCCTCCTTTTGTATAAAGGATTATGGTTTTTTGTAGGATATAATAGTATTTAAATTTTTACTGTGGCTTCAACACGAAAAACAGCTGCTGCTATAACTGCTGTCCATAAACCCTCTTTGTCCCCAATTGCAGACTGTGTTATTTCTCTTTTTTGAATTTCTTTTTTTCCATTATTGGCTTCAAGATACAGCGAAGATGCAAGCATTTTAGCTGCCAAATCTTCTGCATAATTACCAGCAACTGCATCCGTCTGTCCGCTTGAAAGATGTGCACTCAAATATTTCTCTTCTGTTGGTATATAAATAGCAACGCCAATTGAAGCTGCAATCAGTCTGTTCGGCTCATTTGTAAGGTTTTCTGCCTTGACAACGTAAACAACTTCTCCTGGTTTAAGCTGCTCTATCCCTTTATCTTTTGAAATAATATACTTGCATTCAGAAGGTATGTATGATATATCAACTATATTTCTGGCATACTTGTCTATTCCAGCATTTCTCAAGGCGAGTTCTAGACTGATTAATTTTTCTTTGTCTTTTCCGACACCTTTTGTTAGAAAGAAATCTTTTAGCGGCATTTTATTATATAAAATTTAGCAGCTGAACAAATATAAACCCTGCGATTGAGCCGGCTGCAATTGGCGGAAGAGCTGGCAGCGCAGTGAATTTCTTTTGGGTTATCAAGATGTGAATTATAAGGATTCCAACAAGTGCTCCGATAATTACTGCTATTGAGCTTAGCAGGCTGTACTCAAGAGCCGCGACTGCAAAGACAAGAGGAAAAGCAAGGTCGCCTGTGCCGAGCATCAAAAATCTTTTTGACGGGACAGCTTTCAGCTTTTCAGTCTGCACAGCTCCCATCGGCTTTGTGATATACTTCAAGGATTCTGGAATCACCAAAGCCATAGCAGCTCCTCTCTGCATCATTCCTTTGAACATTTTAATCATGTGCTTTGACTTGAAGACTGCCCAGACATCATAAAATGACAGCACAATCAAAAGAATAATTATTGCCGGAACAGTCAGAAGAATTCCGAGCTGTGCTCCGACTCCGGCTACTGCAAGTATTATTGCAATATTCTGCGTCAGCACACTCGGCCATAAAAAGCGCGCTGCAATTACTGCAACAGCTAATGCTATCGACCAATATGGCGGAACAAAAATTGAAAATACAGCTTCTGAGCCGATGAAGACTAAAAATGCAAAAGCTGCGCCGAAAAATAATTTTCCTTTGAAATATTTCATAAATATTAATATCAACGATGTTGCAATAAGAAAAGCTGCCAAAAACCAGATAATAGAAGGAACAGTTTCCATGCGTGGAGGAACAGGAACTGTTTTAAGAAGTGTGTAGCCTGTCCACAGGCCTAAAAACTGCACAATCAGGAATAGGGACATCTCTGAGAACAGCAAGCGTGGTCTGAATTCATTCATAACTGCATAAAGTTAAGAAGGCTTTATAAATATTAGGAATATTCTACTATTCGTGGTAAAAGAAAATAAAGCTGAACAAGTTGGCTTCCACAAGGGAGCTATAGCAACGCTTGTAAAAGAGAGAGAAGAGCTTATAAGAATAATCAAGATTATAGACGCGCTTTTGGGCGCGCATTCAGCTGAGCTGAATAAATTAGGTGCAGGCGCTGCAAAAGCTGTCAAGGAAAAAAAGAGTTGATTTTAAAGTGAAGATTCATTGTCTCGGCGGATTCAGGGAAGTAGGCAGGAATGCTGTTCTTATTGATTCAACTGAGCAGATAGTGCTTGACTTTGGAGCAAAAGTGGAAACAGGAGGAGCTCCGCAGTTTCCCAACAAGAAGGTTGATGCACTATTTATTGCTCACAGCCACTTGGACCATATAGGATTAGCTCCTGCACTGCACAGAAGGAGTCCCTGCCCTGTTTATGCAACTGCTCCTACTCTCGATCTCGGCTCTCTTCTGCTGAGAGACAGCCTAAAAATTGCAGCAATAAAGGGCATGCCAAAACATTACACGCCTGCTGACATTTTAAACTTTCAAAGGGACAGCAAGAAAATATCTTACGGCGACGAGATAAGAGCAGGCAAAACCAAGATTGATGTCTGGGACGCCGGCCATACGCCTGGCAGCTGCATGTTCGTCGTCAAAACTAGCGGAAAGAAAATTCTGTACACAAGCGATTTCAAATTAGAGAGCACAAAATTAGTGAATGGCTCAAGGTTTGACATTAAAAATATCGATGTAGCAATAATGGAAACTACATACAGCTCGCGCGAGCATCCGCCAAGAAAAGAAACTGAAGAAGGTCTCTTTAAAGAAGTTAAAGACACTGTTGGAGCAGGCGGAATTGCTCTGCTGCCGACATTTGCAATCAGGGCGCCTGAACTGCTTATGATACTTGATGCTTTTGGCGCTAATTTCCCGATTTATCTGGACGGCATGGCAAAGGATGCTACAGCAATCAGCCTTGCGCATTCAGAATTTGTCAGGGACGCAAAGGCGCTGAAGAAAGCAACTGACAGGGTAATTCCTCTTTATTCAACTGAAGAGCGGGATAATGCCATGAAAGAGCCCTGCGCAATTGTTACAACAGGTGGCTGTCTTGAAGGAGGCCCGATTATCCACTACATCAAAAAGCTGTATGCCCGGCCGGAATGCTCTTTGATTATGACAGGCTTCCAGATTCCAAGGACAGCGGGCAGGTATCTTGTTGACACAGGCAGGTTTGTCCATGGAGTGATGGACTTAAAACTGAAGATGAAGCTCTCTCAGTTCGACATGTCTGC
>CAYGVN010000025.1:0-9614 GCA_964353445.1 Candidatus Woesearchaeota archaeon | reverse complement strand
TATCAGACACATTTATTTTTTCTCCTATTTTATAAGTAATTTCAGGATGTTCTTCTTTTTCTACACTTGATTTTTCATCTTCTTTTGTTGTGTTTACTGTATCGTCTAAAGTTTCAGTTGAAACTTCATTGTGTGGAACTTTTATATTTTCATTATACTTCTTCTTATATTTCTCTGCTAACTTTTCTTTAGCACCAATTTCTTCAGTTGTTTCAATTTTTTCTAATAATTTTTTATTAATAATTTCTTCTGCTTCTGGTGAAATTGGTATTCTTTTATCAGCTGGTGTTTCTGAATAATATTTTGGAAGTTTTTCAATTTCACTTTCATCTAATTCAAAATCGATGCTATTAGTAGTTATTCCTATTATCTTTCCATCTTTGCAACTTATTTCTGTATATTCAAAAAAATCAGTGATCAAATTATGTTTAGGTTTGTCTTTAGAGCTTTCAGCTGGTATTGAGCGGTATTTTGAAAAAGCCTCGTTAATTTCAGTAGTATTATTTATTTCATAAATATTTGATTTTATTTTATTTACTAAATCTTCAGTTATTCCTAACTCTTCACTAAGATCTTTAGTTATTGCATCTTTTATATCATATATACTTTTTATTTTATCTGAAGCAATTATTTTTTCAGCTATTTCTTCATCAACACCTTTAATTTTTTTAAGCTTGGATATAAGGTCCAGCTTAATTTCTTCATAATTTCCATGTGCTGATTCAGGCTCTTTGGTGTGATTATTATTTGAATCCAAAGTGAGGTCTATTTCTGCATCCGCATCATTTAAGTTCTCTTCTAAACTTTCTGCTTCTTTGATTGGTTCATGGAGGTCTTCTTCTATTTCATAAATTTCTGTTTTGATTTTTCTTGCTTGGGTTGGGTTTATATCTAAAAATTCAGTAAGCTCTTTAGTTTTTGCATTTTTAATTTTGTCTATAGTGCTATAAAATTCGCCTGTAAAAAATTTCGAACTGGCAATTTTTCCTGCAGTTTCTTCATTAATGTTTTTATATTTTGTAAGTTGAGAAATAATGCTCTGGTATTCTTCAGGTTTTTCTTTAATTTCCTCGGCATCTTCAGAGGGGGTAAAAATTTTATCACATTTAGGGCACTTAACTTTTTTACTAAGAATATTTTCTTCATTTGTTGTTATTAATTTTTGACCGCAATCTGGGCAATTAAAAGAATATTTTTTGGGTTCTTCTTTGTTAATTTCCTCGGCTTCTCCTTCCTCTGCTATTTCTTTATTTTGTTTAGGCTCTGCCATCCTGCAAACCTCAAGGTTTATATGTATTACTTTTAAGTAATAATTATTTAAACCTTTCTATCAAAAAATAGGAAAACTAAATAAATAAAAATAAAAAAAGAGAAAGAGAAATTACTTTCCCTTTCCAGCAATTATCTTTCTGCCCCTCTTTGGCTTAAATGCAAATAACAGCATGCTCACTACAATCAGCGCTATTACAAAAGCAACCAAGCCTATCTGAACAGCAGAGCTCTTCAGCCCGCTTGTAATTGCGTGGCCCCAGTCATTTGTGCTTACTTGTGCTTCGCTGACATCAACAGTGAACTTCTGAGTGTTTACTTTCTCTCCGCCAGAGTAAACTGAAACTGTCAATGTGTGCTCGCTGGCTGCCTTTGGTGTTACATAGATGTAAACATCTGTGCTGTCTCCAGCATCTAAAGTCACTTCTTCTGGGTCTATGACAATATCCGCCCAGCTTGCAGCCCCTTGAACAGAGAATGTAGCACTATTTTCGCCTGTATTCTCTAATGTCAGGGTAAATTTAGTTTTCTCTCCGACAATTGCTTCTGCACTTGTTTTGTCAGCAGTAACTGCCAGCTCTCCTGGCTCTGTTCCTGCGCATTTAATTGTCAAAGTACCTGTTTTGCTCTCTGAATCCTTGTTGCTGTTGAAGTCTGCTTCTGCAGTAATTAAGTAGTCTCCTGACTTTGCATCTTCTGGAATTTCAATTATCACTTTCATAAGTGCATCTGCATCGCTTCCTTTGCTCTTTAATTCAAAGACATCTGTAGATTGCGCTATATCAAGGTCTGAATTCTTGATAGAAAGTTTAATGTCATCTTCGGTATTTGTTCCAATGTTCCATATAGGAACTGAAACTTCAACGCTTCCCCCGCAATTGACAGTTGAAGGCATAAACGAAATGTTTTCAATCAGCAGGTCGTGGGCTTCGCGCTCAATCTTTATGTCATCATAGTATGCATCGCAGCGTTCTGTATCGTTTTCGTCATCACCTAATGCGCTGATAAACAAGTAGTAGGTGCCTAATTTTGCATCAGCTGGGATTGCAAACTGAAGGCTTGCGCTTTCTTCATCGTGTGAAGCTATATCAATTTTATCATCCAGCTCAATGCTGTCACCAAGCTTGCCTCCGTTAGAATCTTCAATCCAGGCTTTTACTTCTACATTGTCGATGTCTACAAACATCTTATTTTGTACATCAAAGTTTACCTCAAGGACATCCCCTGGAAGCAATTGGTCCTCATCTCCAGTCGGATCTGTTATTTCAACATCATTTATAAGAAGATTATTGTCATCATCGCAGGTTTCACCGACGTAAAGATAAGTGCTCGCAGAATCATTTCCACCGTAATTATCTGTCACATTTATTGTTATACTATGACGTCCGATGTCCCCTTCTGTTGGGGTAAAGGAAATTATATTACCGACTACTAAAAATGTTGTCCAAGCAGAAACCTTATAAGTTAAAGTTAGAGCATCTCCAATATCTACATCAGTAGCACTAACTGTGTATTCATACTTATGAGTAGCTTGAGCATTTTTCGTTAACTTAGCAGGTAAATTTAGAACAGGGGCGTCGTTTGTATTTTGCACAGTCAAGGTAAAAGTTTTCAAATCGCTGGAATCTAAATCTGATGCTGTAATATTTATATTGTGTGATCCAACGTTATCATTTGTTGGAGTAAACGAAATCCTTGCTGCTGTTTCATTTAATTTTTGTATACTAAATAGTAGACTGTTGTCTGAAAAAATTACTGTACCATTATCTGCTAGAGTTACTAATTTTACATCTAGGAGAAATGGGGTGTCTTCGATTGCAGTTTGGGCTGGAATTGTATCTAGAGTCGGAGCTGCACTTGCAATCTGTACTGTTGTAATCATTCCTAACAAAATCGCTAAAATACATAATAGTATCTTTTTGTTCATTCTTACACCTCTTCAAAGTTGTGAAATTTATGTTTCTTCATGCATTAATAAGCATTTATATTCTTAAAAAAATAAATCAGCTCGCAGCAATCTTAAAAATTCAGGAATATAAAAACTCGTCTGCTAGCCTTATTTGCAGTTTTCCATAAATATTTAAAAAGCAGATTTGGTAATCTATTAATGGGCCCGTAGCTCAGCTTGGATACGCGCTAAAACGCCAAGGCGTTTTGCTGGCTTTTGGCTGCGCCAAAAAGAGCACTAGCCTTCTAATTATAGAAGCAAGCTAGGGGTCGCGGGTTCAAATCCTGCCGGGCCCGCTTGGTGTGAGAATGGATTTCAGCGCGATTGAAAAAAACAAATCAAATTCCTTTTGGAATTTGCTAGTTTTTGTTCGAGGTAAAGATGGCATTTGAAATAAAACCAAACTTCAATCAAATCGAACAAAAATGGCAGAAAGCCTGGGAGAAAGCTAAAATATTTGAAGTCAAAGAAAATCCAAAGAAAAAAAAATTCTATTGCCTTGAGATGTTCCCATATCCGAGCGCATACTTCTTGCATATGGGCCATGTCAGAAATTATACTATGGGTGATGTTTATGCAAGATTCAAACGCATGCAGGGATTTAATGTTCTTTACCCAATGGGTTTCGACTCTTTTGGTTTGCCAGCAGAAAACGCAGCAAAGAAACAAGGCATTCATCCCAAAGTTTATACTGAAACTGCAATAGCAAAAATGACTGAGTACCTGAAACAGCTGGGCAACAGCTACGACTGGAGCAGAAAAATTGCAACCCACGAGCCGGAATACTACAAATGGAACCAATATTTCTTCCTAAAATTCTACGAAAAAGGATTAGTTTACAGGAAACAAACGCCTGTAACTTGGTGTCCTAAATGCAATACAGTTTTAGCGAATGAAGAAGTTGAATCTGGCAAGTGTTGGCGATGCGAGTCTGAGGTTATTCAGAAAGAACTTGAACAATGGTTTATGAAAACAACCGCTTACACAGATGAGCTTTTAGCGGACTTGAACAAATTAAAATGGAGCGACAGACTGAAAACATTGCAGAAAAACTGGATTGGTGAAAGCGAAGGCATCTTAATTGATTTCCCGATAAAAGATTCGAAGGAAAAATTACAAGTATTTACAACCAGGCCGGATACAATCTATGGAGTAACTTTTGTTACAGTTTCGCCAAAACACGAACTCGTGAATACATTAGCAACAAAAAACAAAAAAGAAGTTGAAGCGCTTGCAAAAAAAGTCCAAAGTGAAGAAGAAAAAGAGAAAGAAGGCATTTTCACTGGAAGCTATGTTACAAATCCTCTGACAAATGAAAAGGTTCCTGTTTATGCTGCGAATTTTGTTGTTGCTGAATACGGCACGGGTGCTGTAATGGCTGTACCCGGGCACGACCAAAGAGATTTTGAATTTGCTAAAAAGTACAAAATTCCAATCAAAGTTGTAATAGAGCCGAAAGGACAGAAATTAGATGCTAAAAAGATGACCTCCGCATTTACAGAGGAAGGATTCCTTGTAAATTCAAAACAATTTGATAAATTATACAGCAAAGATGCTATCAAAAAAATCTCAGAATTTATAGAAAAGAAAAAAATTGGCGAGAGAACTGTCCAATACAAATTAAGAGACTGGCTGATTTCAAGACAGAGATACTGGGGGACACCAATACCTATAGTTTATTGCAAGAAATGCGGAGTTGTTCCGCTAAAAGAAAAGGATCTGCCGCTTTTATTGCCAAAGAATCCTAATTTTAAGAAAGAGGGGAATCCATTAGCAACAGTAAAAGAGTGGTTAGAAACAAAATGTCCAAAGTGCAAAGGACCTGCTGCTAGGGAAACGGATACAATGGGCGGTTTTATGGATTCTTCGTGGTATTTCTTGCGCTACTGCGACCCTAAAAATAAAAAAATTCCATTCGACCTAAAGAAAGTAAATTATTGGATGCCTGTTGATCAGTACATCGGCGGAATTGAGCATGCTGTCGGGCATTTGATTTACGCTAGATTTTTCACAAAAGCTCTCAGAGACCTTGGGCTAGTTAAACTCGATGAGCCGTTCAGTGCACTGCTGAATCAAGGTATAGTATACAAAGACGGCAAAAAAATGAGCAAAAGTTATGGAAATGTTATAACTCAGGATGAAATTGCTGCAAAGTATGGTATAGATTCTGCAAGATTGTTCTTAATGTTTGTAGCGTCGCCAGAAAAAGATATGGAGTGTAATTTTGAGGGCATTGAAGGCTGTTTCAGAAATATCAACAGAGTTATTGCGCTGACGGACAAAAAGCTTGGAGGGACGGATGATGCCGGCACCCTGAATAAACTGCATAAAACAATCAAAGAAGTTACTTCAATGATTGAAAATTTTCAATATAATTTTGCTCTAATCAAACTAAATGAATTAATTGATTACGTCGAGAAAAAAGCAATTATTAGTAAGGATACTCTTAGAAAAATTATTCTTATGTTCTCGCCGTTCACACCGCATATCTGCGAAGAATTATGGGAAAAAACTAGAAACAAGCCTTTTGCATCAATACAAAAATGGCCTGTTGCCGATGAAAAACTGATTTGTGAGCAAATAGATAAAATTGAGCAGGAAAAAGAGAAAACAATTAAGGATATCAGAAACATCTTGAGAATTGTAAACAAACCGCAACCAAAAGCCATCTATTTGTATGTAATTCCGCCAGAGCTAAAGAAGCTTATAGATTTAGTTCCAATTCTAGAAAAAGAATTTTCTGCAGACGTCAAGGTTTTCGCAGTAAACGACAAAAACAAATACGACCCTGAAGGCAAGGCTGGAAAAGCAAAACCGGGCAAACCAGGAATATATATTGAATAAACTTCTATTTGGCTACAACTTGAAGCACATTGTATCGCAAAGCGATACGATAAGGGTGCCAGCTGACCTTTCAGCTGAGGCCTGGGAAGCCGGGCATCTATATTATATAATATATATAATATAAAATATAAATTGATTTAAATTTGATTTTTTTCTTTGCAAATCTTATGGGTTTTGGCTACCTCTATAATCTAAGAAAGCGGGCAATTAGAAAAGAAAACGGGCAATTAAAAATTCTGCTGGCAAACTTTGAAGGCACTACTCAGCAGAAAGATATTGAAAGAAAAACTCATCTTATAGAAGATTTCTATAGAATCAAAGAAGATGTTCCTGCATTTGGAGATTCAAATTTTGACTGGCGAAATAAAGATGCAATTAAGAAAGCAATGGCTGTTGACCGATTTGATATGCCTTCTTGGGCTCAATACAAAATTGAGGGGAAGGTAGAACTCTCTAAGGGGCTTAAAAAATGGTATAAAGTTTTTATATATCAGCTGAAAGCCTGCAATCTGCACTGCAATTATTGCTATGTCGATGATGTAAATAAAAACGGCAAGCAGGATAATAATGCAAGATTTTTTTCAATACCTGAAATTGTGGATGCCTTTGAACGCCAGCAAAAGCGTGATGATCTTTTGTGGAGGCTGAGAGCCAGCGGCGGAGAGCCGACCTTAGTTATAGAGCAGATTCTAGCGCTTGAAGATGTGCTTGAAGAAAGAAATTTGATTAAAAAAGTCCATCTTCAAATGGATACAAACCTTACAACAGGCTCTTTTATCGAATACTTGGAAAATAATGGAGATGTTCCAAAAGGAATTTTAAATGACATCGCCGGATATAAAAATTTCAGCGTGCTTGCAAGCTTCAAGGGAACAGACCCTGAAAGCTTTGCCAAGAACACAAGAGCTGAGCCTAGGTTATTTGAAGAGCAGTTTTATTCTTTTGGCAGGCTTGTAGATGCAAGCATTGATGTTTACCCTTTTGTTTATGCTCCAAATCCTCTGACATTGCCTAATTTTGCACACAGATTTAAAGATGAATTTGGGCAGAATGCGCTGAAAAAATTATGGGCATTCAGATTAAATGCAGAATATGACGTGCCCAAGGCAAGATTGGGAGAAGAGCGGGCAAAAGCCTATCATAACGAACTGCAGGCTGAATTTGCAAAAAGCGAGGATGTTCTGCGTAAAATCTGCTCGGAAAACGGCTTTGCCTACAAGCAGGAGCTCAGAACAGGAATTCCTTACAACTGATTATTTTAATTTCTTAATAATCTCTGCTGCTGTCATCAGTTTTTCTTTTCCTGTTTTCATATCCCTCAGCTTGACTTTCTTAGCCTTCAGCTCTTTTTCGCCTATGAAAAGAACATAAGGAACATTCAGCTTGTTTGCATAAGATAAGTTTTTAGAAATGCCTTTATTCTGCAGGTCAATGTCTGTATTAACCCCTGCATTTCTTATCTGCTGGGCAATTTTAATTGATTGCTCCTGGGTGTTTATTGGAATTATGTATAATTTAGCACTTGTTTTCTTTTTTTCTTTTGGTCTTAGGATATCAATTACTCGCTCAATTCCAATCGCAAGCCCGGTTGCAGGAGCATCTGCTCCAGAGTATATGCCGATTAAATTATCATATCGCCCGCCACCGCCGACGCTTCCTATTCCGCCACCTGCATCTATTTCAAAAACAAATCCAGTGTAATAATCAAGGCCTCTTACTAAGCTTAAATCCCATATATAATTTTTAATTCCAAAAGATTTCAAATAGCTTTCAAATTCCTGCAGTTCTTTTTTAATTTCTTCATCTACTAAAAATGATTTGAGAACTTTAGAGAGCGGGCCTTTGACTCTGATAAAATCCAGCAGTTCTGCAATTGTTTCTTTGCCAACGCCCATTTGCTGAAGTTCAAGCCCAATTCCATCTTCTCCAATTGTTTCCAGCTTGTCAATAATTCGAAGAGTTGGAATTATCTGTTGCTGAGAGATTCCAGCATCTATTAAAAGCTGGTTCATAAGCTTCCTGCTGCTTATTCGAAATGTAAATTTAAGACCAATTATTTCTAGTGCTTTATTCACGCAGGCTAGCATCTCTGCATCTGCAGACGAGCTTGCATTGCCAATTATATCAATATCTGCCTGCCAGAATTCCCTATATCTTCCTTTTTGGGGGCGGTCATACCTCCAAACCCTGCCGATGTTGTACAGCTTGATTGGCTTTGGAAGATTTGGATTGCTGGCAATTATTCGCGCAAGAGATGGGGTCTTTTCAGGACGCATAACAACGTCTCTTCCACCCCTGTCTTTGAATTTGTATATGAGCTTTTCTTCAACTGTTTTTTCCTTAAGTAAACTTTCATATTCAAGAGCTGGCGCTTCCCAAGGAGAGAAGCCATACTGCTCAAAGATAGCTTTGATTTTGCTGATGACTTCGTCTCTGAAAATCATGTCTTCAGGAAGAAAATCCCTCATGCCACGAACAGTTTCAAATTTTATTTTGGCCATGCTTTATTCCTCTCTTTGATTGTTTTTAATCTTTTTCTAACTCTTTTAGAATAGGGGCGAGGGCCGAGACTTTCACAGCGGGCCTTTCTTTGGAAAAGAAAGTACCGCAGCGTCCCAAAGCCCTAAAAAATGCTTTGCATTTTTGGGGCACAGAGAATTCCTAAAGGAATTCTTTGTGAAAAGGATTTTGTTCGCTCTGCTCACAAAATCGCTCAGAGCTTCTCCATTGAAGGAGTTGCCTTGTTTTGATTTCGCGAACGTAGAGAGCGAAATCCTCTCTTGGGATGCTGCGAAACCTTCTCTTTAGAGAAGGGCTCGCTTTTGAACTCGGGTCCACCGGGCCACAGCCGGAGATACTAGACCAAGCTATACTACCCCCGCCATAATTTATTCTTTCTATGGGGAAAATCACCACTTAATGCCCTAGAAAGAGTTTGGTAACTATTTACGTCTTTTCTAACAATGATGGGGAAAACCACCCTTTGCCATTTTTAGTTACCTGACAAAGCTTTTATTTTGGCACCTTTTAAAGGTTTCCATGGCTGCTGGAAAGAAGAAATTAGTTCTTGGAGAAGGTCCAAAAAATGCTGAAATTATGCTAATTGGAGAGTCGCCGGGAGCAACAGAAATCAAGCTCGGCAGGCCGTTTGTAGGCAGAGCTGGCAGGTTTCTTAATTCTCAGCTTAAAAAAATTGGCGTCAGCAGAAAAAAAATTTACATTACTAATGTCGTCAAAGAAAGGTGCATTGGCCCGCCAACTAAAAATCAGATAAGGAAATATCTTCCTACATTAAAAAAAGAAATTAAGCAAATAAGGCCTAAGGTTATTGTGCTGCTTGGAAAAACATCTGCCAAAGCAGTTCCTTTAGACTCAGATGCTACTTATCTCGAACTTCCGCACCCGGCTGCTGCAATGAGATTTCCGAAGCAAAGAAAGATATTTGAGAGAGGTATTAAAAGAATAAGATGAGAATAATATATGGGCTTGAGCAAAGCGAAACCCATGCCTTCTTTTGTGGGTTTCGTAGAGACACTTTTCTTCGCGAAGAAAA
>CAYGVN010000024.1:0-10271 GCA_964353445.1 Candidatus Woesearchaeota archaeon | reverse complement strand
ATTGAAAATAGATTTCAAAATTTAAAAGCAGAACAATATTGGATATATTCATTTGGTTCTTACAATTCTAAAAATAAAGAAGAATTTGATTCAAATTCTTCTGATATAGATTTAATTGCAATTGCAGATGAAAAGACTATCGAAAAGATAGCAACGGAAGGTGGCGACAAAGAAAGTTCAGAAAAAATACAAGTAAGATATAAACCTTCTAACTGGTTTAAAGGTATTGAAAAATTCAGAAGCAGAGCATTGTGGGACAAATTTGAATTAGACAACTGGGCGTTAGCAGATATGGTATTACTTTATTATATTGCGAACTCTGCCAAACGTTTGCGCACTAATACCAACGTTGATATTATAGACAATGTTAAAAAAGACCCAAGGCTAGCTAAAAATAGAGCCGACCCAAAAGAAGGCTATAAACTTTTTGTTTCATCAACAAGGAATTTAATAGAAGGTAAAATCTCAAAAGCTGCGCTCAAAGCCGCATATTCTTTAAACCTCGCGTTTGATATGGGTTTTTTGAATATGTACAAGGAAATTCTAGAAGTAAAAGATATGTTTTTCGGCGCACCAAAATATGATAATTTTTCTATGCTAATAGATGCTGCATACAAGCTTAAAAAAGAAAAAAAAGAATTTGAATTAAATGCAAATAATTATATCTTCAAGCTTGAAAGTGGAGAAGAAATTTCAATAAGCATTGGAACAATATGGGATTATTTTGATACAATTAGAAAAGCTGTAAATGCAAGAGCAAAGGAATTACAATATTGTTTTGATGAGGAATTAGTCAAAAAGCTCGATGATTATTTTCGTGAAACAACACCTTTACTTATTCCAAAATTAGAAGAGCTTGTAAAAAATGATGAAGGAGTTAGACTTGCCCAATTCTATGCTGAAGAACTTGCAGATTATTTATTAAAAAATGAATCAGTTATACCTCAAGCAAACACTGTTTTACAGAAGGTGCTGGAACATATCAAAAACAGCGAAGGACCAGAAACAAAATTATTAACAGCTAAAATAAATATAATTTTAGCAAACTACGAAGAAGCAAAATCCTTAATGGAAAATATACAAAAGGACTTTTTGGCGAATATAGAAAGCCAAACAACATCTTATTTCACTTCTTATTTCGATTTAGACAAAAATATGTCGAAATCTGAATTTTGGCTAAATCTTGGCAAAGCATATTTTGGTGCAGGCAAAATAACCAATAAATTAGACTATTTTGAAGAAGCATCTAAATGTTTTAAGACCAGCATATTAGAAGACCCAATTAATAATCTAACAAATACTTCAATCTGGAACAATATTTTAGAATGCTATAAAAAAGAGGGGAAGTTCAAAAAAGAAGATATCGAAAGTATAGGAAAATTTATATCTGATTTAGAAAAAGTGAAAAAATCACCAGAGCGTCTTATTGAATTTAAATTTGAATCCCTCCCAAGAGCTGTGGATTTTGATAAATATATTGAAAAAACTAAAGAATATATCACAAAAAAATTAGATGAGTTCTCCAGGAAGATAGATAATAAATTAAATGTTATAGACGAGGACATAAATAGGTGCAAACTAGAATCAGAAGACCATGAGCATAATAGTTTTGTGTATAAAACTATTGAATGTAGATTGTACAAGCGGGAAAAAGAAATTTTTGAACGTTTAAAAAATGAAAATAATGCGTGTTTAGAAAAATTGCTTGATATGGATTCTGATGGGGCCATGCTGGTACACCATATCCAGTTTTTTAAGGACTACTTAAATTTACAAATTAAATGGATAAATAGAGCAAATAACTATGAGCTGAGAGGCAGAATTTTAAAAAATAATAAGATGTCTGAAAAGAAAATAGCATATTCGGAAGCATTCATGGATGTTAGAGAATTAAAAGTCACACAAAAAACTAAAGAAAAACAAGAGCTATTAGTTGAAGCTTGCGCAAAATCTGGCTTTATCTATTTGGTAGAGGATTACTCCAGAGAATTTAAGCTTGATGATAAATATATAGATTTGGTTAAAAAACAAGCGGAGGAATATAAGAAATATATCTAAATGGCAGATGAAGATATCACAAAAATGTTAGAAAATCAAGAAACTACTAAAATTGTTATTGAAATAGACAAAAAAATAGAGGAAAATAAAGATGAAGAATATACTTCGCCTACACTAAAAATTCTACAAGAAAAGCTAGAATCACACGAAAATGCCAAAAGGTTTTCAGAACAAATGCGCAGCAAGCTAGAGAATCTGTACAAAAATTTTCCTTCATTTGTCGCTGATGAAGAAAATAATGTTATTTCCTACATTAGAGATATTGCACGTAATCTCGATGCGAGCCTTATAGATATAAAAGGTGCAATCGAATCTATGAAAATATTAAAAACTCCTGGCGGCCCAGAGTTACTTGATGGTGCGCTTAAAGGTGCAAAAAAGCTTACACCTAGATATGAGAAAAATATTAAAGGTGGCATAGCGAAGATAATAAAATCATTAGATACACCTTTTGAAGATTTAAAAGCTGACGTCGCAAATTGTAAAAATCTTGAAGATGTTATTGCTAAAGACTACGGAGAAGTTAAAGCTGAAGTAGAATTATTTGATAAGATTAAAGCGGATGCTGATGTTTTCTCTTTTTTTGAAAAAAACTTCAACAAAAGAAATGAGGTATTAAATGCTTGGAAATTCAAGGCTTCAGAAATTAGGTATATTAATGAGGGATTTAATGGCTACAATGAGGACTTGTTTACGGAACAGGATAAACTTTATTTGAAAACAATTTATTTTGAACATAAAAGAAAATTTCTAGATGAGATACTTAAAATCACTAAAGAGGATTTGGATATAAATAAAGAAAAAATAAAAAATCCTCCTGAAGACCTATTTGATTTAACAGATGAGATAAACATGCTGCTAGAGGCGCAAGAAGAAATTGCTAAAGATTGGTTAAATGAAGAATTCATAGAAACCTTTGGAGCAAATCCAGCTGAAAAAGTAGACGAACTAAATAAAATTTATAAAAAAAATAGAGAAAGAGCATATTTGTTTGCCCCTAAATTTTTGGATTTGGAGATAAAGATAAATGATCCAAAAACAATAAAAGCAAGACTAATGGCCAGATATGTTCAAGTTAAATATCTGCTACAAACAGGGAAGAGCGTGGATGATGCGCTCTCAGGCGCAATTAATGGATTTACAAAAGCAGATTATGTTGGTATGATAGAAGCTTATGATAGATTAGGCTATGCACCTGAAGCTTATAGATATTCAAATGAATACTTAGAGAAATTTAAAGAAGGGAATATACTGGGGAAATCTCAATATAGAAAACGCGTTGAAGAAATTAAAGAGAGCAATTTTAAAAAATTAAGAGACTTGCTTCAAAAGTCGGATAAAGCAAACCAAGCCAAGATATTAGAAAAAATTGCACTGCCTGATTTAGCTAATTTTGTTAAAAGCTGAAACTCTTTTCAGCAAAATTTAGACCTTTTCAAAGATATTTAAGCCTATTCATGATTATAGCAGCGCTGCGTACTATTTCTTAGGTGATTCAAAATGTCAAATCAAACATTGGATAAAGTAGTTGAAGTACGACAAAAAACACCTTTTGGAAGATCAGGAAAAGAAATAAAGTATCCTAATAAAATAAGATGGGACTATATCCATGGCAAATGGGTGAGAGAACAAATAGGTCCTGATAGCGCATCGATGCAAACTACGCCAAAGACTTTACATTTGAAATTAAATGTAGAATATAAAAATAATGAAACTCCTATCAGGCTCAATGGAGATGTAGTCATAGATTATAAGGTTGTTACTCCAAAATTACCTAAAAAAAATTATACAACAAAGGAATTAGAAGAAGAATTAAGCAGGGAATTGAATGCACTAATAGAGCATTATGCGGATACTGAACAAAAAAGTCGAAGCGAATTGATAGATGATATCGATGCTGAAATTATTAATAAACCAGCAGACCCTCAAATAGGTTTTCGGGCATATGCACAAACATATCCGCTGGCAAAAGAGAAAAAAGAAGAAAAGAATATAGTAGCAAAGAAATTAAAAACTGCTTTTGATGACCTTGGATATCAGCCGTACAAAATATGGTTTGATCCTAATAAAGCGGATGCCAAGAAGATATACAAACAGCGGGTGTTGCACAGAGATAAAGTTATAGAAGATAGATTCGGTGAATTAAAAATATTTTTTCAATTAGAAAAGCAAAAAAATGATCTTGAAAAAGACATAAACGAGCAAAAAAAACTGTACAAAAGCTACGAGGTAAAGGCTCGCGAACAAAAGCATACCGTTGACGTGCTGGCGCATCGCCAAAAACTTTTGGAGAGTTCTATTTCTTTGGAGAATAGCAGACTTACTAAATTGGATAGAATAAATGAAGAAAAAAAAGTGGATTATATCAAACAACAGGAAGCTCGTAAAAGAGAAATAGAAATATACGCTAGAAAATCTGATGAGCAGAAAAAAATATTTGGCAAGCAACAACAGTATATTGCAAATCTGGAAGAAAAGATTCACTCAAAAGAATCTGAGGTTTCTAAGTTAAACGAGCAAAGCAAGGATTTGGAGGATAGGTTCAGTTATATTAGCAATTTAAACAATTTCTTGTCAAATACCCCGGATTTAAGAGTATATGACGGCCTCGCCCGTGAACAGGCAATAGACGAAGCTGCTAAGAAAGAAGCTGATACTGCTGTAGAAACAGATTCTAAGTATCGGGAGAATGGAAAAAGCAGATACTTCAGAAATGCTTTGTATTGTATCTTCAAAACAGCTTTGACGAGAGCATATGATGATCCAATTTTCAGCAAAGATAAAAAGCTGACAGATTATGTCAGCCCAGCTGAAATTCAGGATATAATGAAAGATACACATAAAAAAATAATAAGAGGTGAAAAATAAAATGGGAATAGGACTTTTGAGGAAAAAAGGATCCGAATACAAGGAATTGCTTGTAGAAAAAGCCTTTGATCAGGTGAGAGAGAACCTGGGTAAAATCGAAAGAGGCATTAGAGAAGATCAAACCTATATCGATGGAAGAAAAGATCTTGCAAAGCAGTACCGCATGAATGGAGATACAGAAAATGCAAAAAAATATGCGATTCAAGCAGCTAGTCAGCAAAACCATCAAAATGGCTTGAAGGAAACAGACGCTTTCCTACAACGATATATTGGTATTGTTACAATGCCTGCAAGCATAAATTTAGAATTCGGTGACATGATTAAAACCGTGAAATACTTGAGTGGAGAAGGAAACAAGGACGAAGAAGGCAACCAGCTGTCTGAACTTGAAAAAGAGATGGGAAAGTACACCAAAAGCAATGAAATAAGCGATTATGCCAAAAATATGGGTACAAACATAGCAGAGAAAAATCCACCTGCAGCAATTATGAAAATTGCAGACGAGATGCTGAGAGAAATTGATGCAGAGATAGCGTCTGAAAAAACTGTTGCAAAGGACCTTGAGGAAAAGCTAAAGAGCGGAGTAAAAGCAGAAGCCAAGTAAGCTTCTGCTTTTATTTTTATTCATATGGCAAACGCAGCTTTGGTGTATATAAAACATGCTGATGAAGAATTGGCAAAACAGAATTACAATGAAGCTGGACAGAACTATCTTAAGGCATCTGAATATTATCTGAATAAATTTAAAAAAGCAGACAATAAAGAAGAACAGGATTTCTGCAAGGCAGAAGCTGAACGCCTTTACAACGAAGGCATGAGATATATCGATGGCAAGCCACCATCCAAAAAAACCAGAATTGCCAATGAACCTGATGAAGACCAGCCAATAAACATTTCCGAATCATATTCCAAAAAATCATACAAAGATGTCGCCGGCATGGACAATCTCAAAAAAACACTTGAAGAGTACATTATATGGCCGGTAACAGAGCCTGATATTTTTGACAAGGCATTAAACAAGAAGAACACCGGCCTTATTCTATACGGCCCGCCTGGCTGCGGAAAAACACTCCTTGTAGAAGCTGCTGTCGGCGAGGCAAATCTCCGCTCAAACAATAAAATAAAATTCTATAATGTAAAAATAACCGATGTTAAAAACAAGTGGGTAGGCGACAGCGAGAAAAATCTGGAAGCCTGCTTCAAGGCAGCTGCAGAGCATGAGCCGGCTGTCCTATTTTTTGATGAGCTTGACGCACTGGGGGGTGTCAGGGATTACAGCGCCAAGCATTCGTACGAACTGGTAAACGCATTTCTGCAGGATTTTCAGATTATTAACGATAAACAGGTTTTAGTTGTCGGGGCAACAAACAATCCGCATAATATCGACCCTGCGCTGAGCAGGTCAGGCAGGTTTGGACGTCCTGTACTCGTCGTGCCGCCGAATGCAGAAGCACGCCAGCAGATATTCAAATTGTCCACGAAAAAAGCTTCTAATCTAAATATACTATCCGACAACATCGACTATAAGCATTTAGCTGAACTCACTGACAAATATTCCTCTTCAGATATCGTAGAAATCTGCGATACAGCAATCATAAAGGCCAAACGTGCTGTGAGAAGAAACGGCAGAAAAAAAGTTGAAGTTACTTTGGAAGATTTTGTTGAAGCTGTAGGCGAAAAAAAGAGTTCTCTTGGCAACTGGATAAGCAAGGCAAAGGCAGACTTCATTGACATGAACAAATACAAATATAATAAAGAAATATGCTTCAAAGCTGGCGTTTCAGAAGATTATATCGATCTGGTCAAGCTGATTTTCGATCTGGAAGGCAAGAAAGTTGTTGAAAAAGGAGGCTATTATTTTGTAGAAACTTCAAAGCCAAGTGAAGAAAACGCGATAACTGAAAATAACTATTATTACAAAGATATTGGTTTTCAATCAAAAGGGGAGAGAATTTGCGCTGCCTTGCTTATTAAATACGGAATAATTGATAAGCCAATCTTAAAGGATAATTGCCAATTTGTTGTTGATGGCAAAGCAATTGATTTCTTTCCACAGCGCAAAATGTTCATAGAATATCATCCTTGCCCATCTCAATATGATGCCAGAACGCCTAGGGAATATTTTAATGATAGAAGAAAATTATTAGACGCTCATGGCTATCAAGATTATGAGCTGGCGCATCTTGTTGATTTAGATGATTTTCACGCCAAAGTCTTGCCATTCTTTAAAATTCAAGAATCAAAGGATGTTTTTGAGTCAAAAATTCAAGATACTAAAATTGAACTAAATTTAGAGGATCAAATTAGAAATAATGAGGGTCAAAATGGAAACAGTTGAATTTTATGCCCAAGTATACGATTCTAAATCTATTCATAGCTTAAGGATGATAGCAAAACCTGCATTTATTACAGATAAAAATATTCATTTATTTAAGGCAGGTCCTAAGGCTTGGCATAATATCTTTATATTTATCTTAATGCCAGTAACTTTTGTTCTATTGCTCTGGTACATAGCATCAAATTTCAGTAAAGGCAAAGAAATAGTGATTCCATTAAGAAATATTAAAAAAGTAGAATTAGAACACCCTAAGTATACGTTGATAAATAGGATAAAAATTACTGAAAAAAATGGAAACGAGCATTATTTTATACCGCTTGCGACAAAGTATCAGATATTAAATCGTAAAAATTTTGCAGAAAAAATGCATCACGCAATAAAAATGCTGCTATTGAAGGATCTCTATGGAAAAACCTGAATTAAAACCTTCAAAAGAAAATTCAAAATTAATGAATGACCAGATTAAATGGATTAATTTTTTGGACCCTAAAAAGGATTACCCGTCAAAAACCCAAAAAATTTTGAATTATCTGCTGAGTAAGGATAAGCAATTAGAGCCGCACGACGGAGACTGCAAAATTATACGCGATGTCTTAGTAAAGGCAAATGAATATTTTGATTCTGGGGATTATGAAGATGCCATAACATTATATGATATTGCACTAGCTATTAATCCGATCAATACAGTTGCATTTTGTAATAAAGCTACTGCGCTGCTTGAACAGAAGGCCTGCCAAAAAGCAAAATTATGTATGAATGAAGCAGCTTTCCATGAAAGAGTAAGAAAATACGAAGACGATTTGCTGGAAAACTTGATAAAAAGAGATTGCGAAAAAATTAAAACACTTAAAACTAAAGAAGCCCGCCAGCCTTTTTTGGGAGAATTGATAGCTGCTTTTTACATTTTAGGAAAAAGAAAAGATAGCTTTGAAGGAATATATGGAGATGTCGAAAATTACCATTGTTTGCTAAGGGTTCCAAAAGAGGTGCAGGAAACCCTTACAGAAGAATTAAAATATCACCATTTAAAACATAAAGCTGAGCAGCCTAAAAGCGTGGATGATTTGGCGAAAAAATATGAGATTAATTATATTAGATAATGGTAAATCTTAATAAACTTACACTATGTAGTAGTAATATAAAGAGGGTGAGAACATGTCGATAGAAAAACTAAAACAAGCGCATAAACTAATTTCTGAGAGCATAACAGAGTTAGAATCTGAAAAAGCTTTAGAAGACAAAATAGAACCCAAAGAAATAGAAAAAATCAGCACTGGAGTGAGAAGAATAGATGATTTGCTGTATGGCGGATTGCCTAAGCGTTCGAGTATATTTGTTTACGGCCCGCCGTTTACAGGGAAACAAACATTGCTGAACCTCTTTATTGCTGGTGGATTAAAAAACGGAATACCTTGCACTTATATTCTAACAAACGAATCTGTATCAGATGCCAGAGAAAAATTAGAGCTTGTTATTCCGGCAGTTGGAGCACACGAAGAAACTGGTCTGCTAAAATTTATAGATATTTACTCTAAAGGTATGGGATTTAAAGCAAATGAGCCTAATGTAATATATGTAGACGCAAATGAATTTTACAAATCTTCTGAAAAAGCATATGAAATTTTACGCAAGAGGCTGGAAGATGTCGGCAAACAGAACAAAGGTCATAAATTAGTGCTCAACTCAGTTTCTACAATAATGGCATATTCAGAACCTATGAGCACATTTAAATTTTTACATTCGTTTATCAGAGACAGCAAAAATGCAGATACCACAGCCATGTATTCTTTAGATGCAGGCATGTTTAGAGACAGCGAAGTTCAGACATTAAAGCACCTAATGAACGGCATGGTCGAAACTAAAACAGAGGACCTTAAGACATATATGAGAATAGAAGGCATCACCGATGCTCGCACTAGAGGCTGGATTGAATACAGCCATTATAACCGAAGCATCTCGCTGAAAGGCTCTTTTGCTGTTGACCATATCAGATAAGGCAAAATATAGCCATAGAGCAGAATGGTGAAAGAACCATTATACCAAGCAATTAGAGATTTCTTGGAAAGACCAGATATTAAAGAAATTTTGCCTGAATTGACCGGATATCAAAAAACACAGGAAGGAATAAGAGAAAAGTAAAATGGCAACAACAAAACCAATGGATACAAAAGTGCTGGAAATTATAATACAGCAAGAGCTGGATAAAAATATAGACTTTATAGAACTACCGAAGTTTAAGGATCTTCTACCTAAATTAACAGATGAACAGAAGGAATTAGTTTACAAGATGTATGTTGAGCACTTTTATGATGTTGAATATTATACAGAAACCGAAACTGAGAGTCATTGGTTCACAAGAAATTTAGAATACGAAACTGAGTACATAAAATATAGAAAATTAAACAATAAGTGGAGTATTCTGCAGCCTTATGAGATAGATGTAGATGGCGGACAACCAGCAGAGTTGCGCTCTTCGCTAAAAAAAGTATACGAAACACATAATAATATAAGTGGCAAGCTGGGCGGAGCCTCCAAATGTCTTGTTTGTGAAGCATACATGCTGAAGGAGCAGACAGGCGTCTGCCGAAATTGTGCAGAAACGTGGAAGGATAGTGTTGGTAACTTACATAAAATAGAAAATATAGATAATGAATATTCTCATCGTGGCTTTGATGCGCAGGCTGACCAATGGTATCTTATAGGCACTTCTATAGCTGATGATGTTGGCAAATACGAAAAAGCAATCAAATGCTTTGACAGAGCTTTGGAGCTTCATCAAAATTATTTTAATGACTACAATTATTACAAAGATGGTTATTACGATGTTTTGAATTCTAAAGGACTTTGCCTAGAGAACCTCGGCAGGACAGAAGATGCTGTCAAATGTTACAATGATGTTATAATATCTGATGCAAACTGTTCTGGAGTTGTATGGTGGAATAAAGGTCGCATTTTAGAAGGATTAAATAAACTTGTGCCGTCGATGACTCTTTATAATCATGAACCC
>CAYGVN010000023.1:0-10314 GCA_964353445.1 Candidatus Woesearchaeota archaeon | reverse complement strand
TATAAAGGAGATGCTGTCGGCCGTCCGTTTTTCTTCCCAAAGCCGGAAGTTCACATGACAGAGCGATTTTTCAATACAGAAGGGCATGAAGAATTCTTGAATTTAATTTCAAGTGTATCAGCAGAAAAAGGCAACACCTATTACGTTTTTGACAGGGGCCAGACAGCAAAAATTTCCGAGTGCTGCCGTTTAGCCTTCAAGCTGGAGCGCTCTGACATAGAAGATGCGAAACAGCCTTGGAAAATGAGATTTTCTGCACTGCAGAATGTAACAATCAATCTGCCGAGAGCAGCATTTGAAGCAGACAGGGATGACAACAGATTGTTTGAGATAATAACCCAGCGGATGGAGCTGGCTGCAAAAGCGCACGAGCAAAAAAAGAAATTCATAGAAAAGCTGATTAATCTAGAAAACAAAGGCCCTCTTAATCTTTTGGCAATGAATCTTGATGGCGAGCGCTATCTAAGGCTGCACAGAGCAACTTTCTTGATTGGCATGCTGGGCCTGAATGAATTAGTACAATATCACTTTGGGCAGCAGATGCACGAATCAACAGAAGCCCTCAAGTTCGGGCTCAAAGTAATTGCACATATGAAAAAAGAATGCGAGCGCTTAGAAAAAGAACACAGCATGCATTTTGTCCTAGAGCAAACCCCTGCAGAATCAACTGCCTATCGACTGGCTAAGCTTGACCTTAAGAGCTCTCCAATACAGGCCAGCCAGGTTGTAAAAGGGAATGTAGGAAAGAATGAAGTGTACTACACAAATTCTACATACCTGAATATATCCACTCCAATTAGCCCGATAGAAAGAGTAAAATCAGAAGGACTTTTCCATCCTATGATAGAAGCAGGCTCGCTCTCTCATGTCTGGCTCGGAGAAAGCTCGCCTAATCCAGAATCAATTGCAAACTTTGTCAAAAAGACATTTTATAATACATTGAACGACCAAATTGCTTTCAGCCCAGAATTTACAAGCTGTCTGGACTGCCAGAAAGTTGGCAGGGGTATCAAGGCTAAATGCCAGTTCTGCGGCTCAAAGAAAGTTGAAGGGATTACAAGAGTAACAGGGTTTTTCTCGAAGACGAGCAGCTGGAACAAAGGCAAAATAGCTGAGCTTAGAGACAGGTACAGGAGTACAGAACACTTTGGGTGAATAAACTGCACGAATTTGCAGTGCAAATTCGCTGGTTTCAATTCACAGGCAAAAGAGAAGTGAATTAAAATGGTAATAAAAATATTTGTTTCAAAAACATGTCCGAAATGCCCGGCAGCAAAAGAGCTGGGCGCAGAGTTAGAGAAGCAGAACATAAAAGTAGAATACTGGGATATCGGCGGCAGGGACGGGCTCGCAGAAGCAGCTTTCTTTTCTGTTCTATCCACCCCCAGCATAATTATAGTTGACAACAAAGAGCAGGAAGTAACTGGCTGGAGAGGAGAAATTCCTTCAAGTGAAACCCTATCGAAAGCTCTGCTTTCGATGGGCCAAGCTGAACACGGTTCAGCTTAGGAATTTTTAAAAATTTAACGTCCAAATAAATAACATGGAAATTAAGGGTTTTTTAGAAACGTCATTTTTAGACTGGGACGGCAAGGTTTCAGCTGTGATTTTCCTGCCTGGCTGCAATTTCAGATGCCCTTTCTGCCATAATTTCAAGCTTGTACAGGCGCCTAAAAAATTCCAGACAATACCATTTTCTAAAGTCAAGACGTTTTTGGAATTTAATAAAGATTTTATCGATGGTGTGGTCATAACTGGCGGAGAGCCGACTATTCACCCTGACTTGCCGGAACTCTGCCGAAAAATAAAAGATATAGGAATAAGCATAAAGCTTGATACAAACGGCACAAATCCGAATATGCTCAAGCAGCTTGTTAATTCTAAATTGGTAGACTATGTTGCAATGGATATCAAGGCGCCGTTGGATTTCAACGCCTATTCAAAAGCCTGCGGTATTAAGAGCGAAGTGCTTTTTGAAGCAGTTAAGTACAGCGCAAGATATTTGCTCACAAATCCTGTAGACTATGAATTCCGAACAACTGTTGTTCCCAGCCTGCACACCACAGCAGACATAAGGCAGATTTCAGTCAACATAAGAGGTAGCCGCCGGTATTTTATACAAAATTTTGTCAGCTACAATACTTTAGATGCAAGCTGCTCCAGCCTAAAGCCTTTTGATGAAAAACAAATTAGAGCTTTTGTAAACGCAGCACAGGACAATGTCCCAAACACAAAATTTAGAGGAAAATTTTCATCCCTTGAGTAAAGCTTAATAAATTGGAATTTCTTCTTCCTCTTAATGGCCACCAAACTTACAAAAATTAAAAAACGAGACGGCAGTATAGTCCATTTCGACCAGTCTAGAATCACTCATGCAATTCATATGGCATTATTTGATGCAAGGGTGTCTGACGGAAAGGCTTCAAAAAAGCTGTCTGACAGGGTTGTGAGCATACTTGCTGTCAGATTTGAAAAGAAAATTCCTTCTGTAGAAGACGTGCAGAATATTGTTGAAGAAGTTCTTAAGGGCTGGAATAAAAGAGTTGCAGAAATTTATGCTGAATTCAGGCAAAAGAAAGCTGAAATCAGGAGAGCAAGGGAGATTTTTGGCATTGAAGAAAAACTTACATACAATGCAATGGCTGTTCTCGAGCGCAGGTATCTTTTAAGAAATGAAGCTGGAAAAATTATAGAAACTCCAGGCCAGATGTTCAGGAGAGTTGCACGGGCAGTTGCAGCTGCTGAAAAAAAATATCAGGGAGATGCCCGCAAAGCAGAAGACGACTTTTTCAGAATAATGTCCAAGCTTGAATTTCTGCCGAATTCCCCGACTTTATTTAATGCAGGCGCGCCGTTGAAGCAATTATCCGCCTGTTTTGTCCTTCCTATAGAAGACTCGCTTGACAGCATTTTTTCTGCTGTAAAGCAAACAGCACTGATTGAGCAGTCTGGCGGGGGTGTTGGCTACTCTTTTTCAAGGCTGAGGCCAAAAGGCGACATTGTCAGGAGCACAATGGGTGTTGCCAGCGGTCCTGTAAGCTTCATGCGGGTTTTTGACACAGCAACAGATGTTATTAAAGCAGGAGGAAAAAGAAGAGGAGCAATGATGGGTGTTCTCAGAGTAGACCATCCGGATATTCTGGAATTTATAACTGCAAAACAGCGCAAGGGCTTCTTGAGCAATTTCAATATCTCAGCTGCAGTTACAGATAAATTCATGCAGGCTGTCAAGGAAAATAAAGATTATGAATTAATTAACCCGAGAAATAGAAGAATTGTCAGCAAATTAAATGCAAGAAAAGTCTGGGAATTGATTGCAGAGTCTGCCTGGAAAACAGGCGACCCAGGGGTTATATTCATCGATGAAATCAACAGAAGAAATCCAACTTCAAACATAGGCCTGATTGAGAGCACGAATCCTTGCGGTGAAGTAAATCTGCATCCTTATGAAAGCTGCAATCTTGGCTCTATTAATTTAACCAAGATGTTAAAACAGAAAGGGCAGAGATATGAAATTGATTTTGATAAATTGAAAAAAACTGTCCAAATAGCTGTCCGCTTTTTAGATAATGTAATAGATGCAAATGTCTATCCGCTGCCTGAAATAGAAAGTGCAACAAAGGCAAACCGCAGAATCGGCTTGGGCGTTATGGGCCTTGCAGACATGTTTGTCTTGCTGAAGATTCCTTACAATTCAGCCAAAGCCCTGCAATCTGCAGAGAAAATAATGAAATTCATAGCCGAAGAATCCCGTAAAGCGTCGGTGCAGTTGGGAGCATCAAGAGGATCTTTCCCGAACTTCCATGGATCTTTATGGCAGAAGCAGGGACATAAATCAATGAGAAATGCAACAACGACAGTTATAGCCCCGACAGGAACACTGAGCATAATTGCCGGAGTCTCTTCCGGAATCGAGCCGTTGTTTGCGATTTCTTTTGTGAGAAAAGTTCTGACTGACAGAAGGCTGCTTGAAATTAACAGGATATTTGAGCACACAGCAAAAGAAAAAGGATTTTACTCCGCCCAATTAATGATGGACATCGCAAAAAAAGGTTCTGTTCAAAAAATGAAAGGCGTGCCTAAAGACATCCAAAAACTTTTTGTTACAGCCCTTGAAATAGCGCCTGAATGGCACGTCAAGATGCAGGCTGCTTTCCAAAAATACACAGATAATTCTGTGTCAAAAACAATAAATCTCCCGGCTAAAGCAGGCGTGGCTGATGTCGCCAAAGCCTATGAGCTTGCTTACAACCTAAAGTGCAAGGGCATAACTGTTTACCGCTATGGCAGCAAGCCTGAGCAGGTTCTCTATATAGGAGAAAAAGAAATGCTGCATGCAGAGTCAGAATTTGCAGGCGGCTGCCCGACAGGAACATGCCCAATTTACGCTTAAGATGAAACATGGATTAGTTTATTTATGGACAGGAATGGGAGCTGGCAAGACAAGCAGCGCCCTTGGAGTTGCCCTGCGTGCTGTCGGCCAGGGCAGGAAAGTAATTATTATTCAATTTCTGAAAGGAAGAAAGGATATTGGCGAGTATAAAATTGCTAAAAAACTCAGTCCGTACTATGAAATACACCAGTTTGGCAGAAAAGAATTTGTAGACCCAAAAAGTCTCAAGCCAGTTGATTATCAGCTTGCAAAAAAAGGTCTGGAATTTGCCTACAAATCTCTTAACAAGAAGCCGTTTCTGCTGATTCTTGATGAAATTAATCTTGCTGTTCACGGAGGCCTGCTGAAAACAAAAGATATAATAGATTTTCTGAATATAGTTCCTTCATCAACAACAGTTTATTTAACAGGCAGATATGCTACAAAGGAATTAATAAACAGAGCAGATTTCGTAAACGAAATACAGCTGATTAAGCAGCCGAAGAAATTCCCGGCTGCCAAAAGAGGAATAGAATGGTAAAAGTTGATAAGTCAAAATGTATTGGATGCGGAGCCTGCGTGGCTCTCTGCCCGAATGTCTTTGAGCTCGGGCCAGACGGCAAATCACATGTCAAAAACCAAAAAGGCAAATGCGACCTGAAGGCAGCTGCTGAGGCTTGCCCTGTCGGGGCGATAACAGCTTAAATAAATTGAATCATGAAACAGAAAAGTTTTATTGGCGTACTAATTGAAGAAAGCCTTGAGAATAAAGAAGTTCTGAAGAAAGTTAAAATTCTCAAAACCAAAATTGAAAAAGTCACCGAGAAGCATCACACACCATATCTAAAACAATGGACATTACATACTGTTGAAGTTCCAGAAAATCAAGCTGATAAAATTGCGGAAGAATTGAGCAAATCATTAGACTCTAAACATGGTGAGTGGTATGCGGATTTTAAGAATGATAAGACACATTTTATAATATTTAGAAATAAGATATTTAGAATAGATAGAGCAAGTAAGCAGCAGTATGCAGAAGCAACAAAATACGGAATTTCTATAGGAATACCAAAATATCAAGTCGATTTTTCACCCTTTATTAAAAAATGGAAAAGATAGTTTAGAAGATTAAGTTATTTAATAATTTTACCTGTTTCTTCTGACCAGAGAACTAAATCCAATTCTCCGAGGGGAATTCCGATTTTTTCAGAGAATTTTACCATCTTTTCTTCGATTTCTAAATATCTCTTCTTTGTCAATGTTTTTGGAATAGCACTGATTATTCCATAACGTTTCAGGTTTTTCAAAATGTGCCTGTCCAAAATCGCCAGATCTTTTCCAAATCCTATATTTCTGAGAAAATGAGAGGATTCCTTGTAGCCGAGCCCGCTGATATTGGCAGCTAGCCAGTTTCTCAAGCCGGCAATATCTTCTGTGTTTAACTTGCTTTTTATTTTGCTGCCAGAAGAAAAATAATCTCTTGCTTCCAGAATAAATCTCGTTTTATTGTTTGGAAACCTCACACCTTTCAATCCGTCTCTTACTTGCTTTTCAGAGCCTGTGTAAAGAATTTCACTTTTTGAAAGCTCTGAAACTGCCTTTTCGCATAGCTCAGCTCTTGACTGGGGAACGCAGATGCAGAAGCAAAGCTCAGAAAAAATTTTCTTATCAGGCTTGTTCCAATTTTCTCTGAATTCTTTTAGTTTATCCTTAATTTCATCTTTTCTTTCGCTGTACGAAAAAAGCAATTTTCCTATGTCCATTTTTGTTTAAGTGGGCCTGGCCAGATTTGAACTGGCGACCTCCGCCTTGTACTCGCCTAAAGCAAACAATTTGCTTACTTTATAGGGCGACGTCATAACCACTAGACCACAGGCCCAACAAATGTTTTTTTACCCGAATATAGCACCCAAGCCAGCTTCAGCGCTTTCTTCTGCGTCTTCTATTTTCTTTTTAACTTTTTCCAAATCTTTTCCGCTGAGAGCCTGAACACCTGTAATTTTCAGTTTCCCTTCATTTCTGCTGAAAAAATCATTTTCAGCGTTTATGTAAAGATATGATGCATCTCCGCCTAACTCTAATGTCTTTGCGTCCCAGAGTTTATAGCCGTGCCTTGCAAATTCATTTATGAAGCCGTCTTTCTCCTGGGCTTCCAGCACAGCTTTCAGCTTGCTCAGACTGGCTCTCTCAACCTTGTATACTTTGACTACCATAATTCTAACAGAAAAAAATACAATTTATAAAGATAACTATTAGACAATAAATTATGGATATTTCCAGTATAAAGTCGTGGACAACAGGAAGATTCCAAGGGGTCCACAAAGACCATGAAAATCTATTCAAAACCATGCCTGAACCATTTGCAATAGGTATTGTACATCCTCAAGGAAGAAACATTAACAATCCTTTCACATACGAAGAGATTCATGACGTTATTCGTGCTTTTTGTGATGAAGATGAAGCTCATATTTTTTCTTTTTATATTAAATGGACCAGCCCTAGAAACATAATCGAAGGACGAGATAGAATAAAATCTAATGTGCCTCAAGATGCTGTGTATCATGGCGGAGACTTTGTTCACAAACTCGCTGCAAAAATTAATGACTATAAATGTAAAAAACGCAAGAGAGGTACATTTACTTCAGCAACAGAATTTCGCGAATCTCTCTACAATGATATAATTAAACGTCCTGATTATTCTTGTCAAGATGTTATCAAGCGACCTGCTTATGAAAAACCTGTGAGACCTTGGCGAAAATTAGTGCCGAAAGAAACAATTTCAGTCTACGAAGAAATTCTTGAAAAGCAGGATTTCCAGCAGGCATTCACTAAGCACGCTACGAGCAGAAGTCCTTTGGAAAGATTAGTCGGCGCGAAGTAATTTGTTTTATTCTGTTAAATAATTTTTATAAATGCCCTTCTAGAATTACAAGTAGTAATGAGAATCAATGAGTTACTAAAAGAAGCATTGGATGAAGGAGCTTGTTTTAAGCATCCAGTTGCCGCATTGATTGAAACTGCTGACCAGCGATATATTACAGGATGGAATGGTCCTCCAATAAAAATTGAACACAGTGAATGTTTGAGAAAAGGCTATGCATCGGGAGAAGGGATGCATCTTTGCCCAACAATTCACGCAGAAAGAAGAGCAATCTCTCGTGCTGCTCGAATTGGCTATAAAACTTCAGGCGGAAATATATATTTAAATGAGTGGTTTCCTTGTGCAGATTGTGCAAAATCCATTATCGAGGCGGGGCTGGTTAAATTAATTACTCCAGATGAAGTATATTCGAACAAAGACACTTATGAGCTTATTCCCAAACTGCGCAATCAGCCATATAATTTTGAAATGGCTGAAAAACTGCTTAGGGAAGCAGGCATTGAAATAATCATAGACCCTTCAATTAAAGTTCTGAAATAGAAAGCCCCGGGCGAGAATCGAACTCGCGACCTTTGCCTTTCTGGACCGTGGAAACCCAGTATTGTGCGACTAAAAGTCGCACGCCTTTCTTTCTAGATTCCCAGGAGCGTCTTTCTTTCGCGAAAGAAAGAAGCTGCTGTTACCAAGGCAACGCTCTACCGTCTGAGCCACCGAGGCATAAGATTATATTTATAAACTATGTTTTTTAACTCTTTTTAAGTAAAGGTATGGAAAAACAACCGGCACTTTCAGTAGTGATAATTGCCAAAAACGAAGAGAATGAGATAGAAGAGTGCCTAAAATGTATAGCCCGCCAAAAAATAAGGCCTGAAATAATTGTAGTAGACGGTCAATCCTCTGACAGAACATTTTCAATTGCTAAAAAATATGCTGATAGAATAGTCTTAGAGCTGAAGCCTAATGGTGTATGCGATGCCCGCAACCTGGGTTTTAAAGTGGCATCCGCGGATATTGTTGCTTATTGCGATGCAGACACAAGACCGCCTGCAGACTGGACAGAAAAAATCCTGAGTTTGATGCAAAATAATATCTGCATAGGTGGTCCACTTGTTCCGTATAGTGGCAATAAAAAAGTTGCGCGTATTTTAAAAATATGCACTAATTGGCTTCCAAGATTTCTTCAACACTTTAATTGCCCGTCTATCTGCGGTGCAAACATGACTTTTAAAAAAGAAGTTCTCGAGAAAAATCCATTTAAAACATCTATATTAGAAGATTGGGACATGGGTAATAGGCTAAGGAAAAAAGGAGGAGTAAAATTTTTCAAAGAGCTTAAAATGCCGGTATCTGACAGAAGATATGCAAAAAATTTCTATTTGATGAGCTTTAAATATTATATTCTAAATTATATCAGAATTAAATTAGGCCAAAAACTTGTAACAAATGGGTATTGGAAATAACGAAAATTGGGCAGCCAATTTTCGGAACCAACCAAAGCGAAGCTTTTGTGGGTCCACGAAATTCTTCGAATGTCGTTGGAATGGAAAAAAGTGCGAAGTTTTGCAACACATTTTTTTCATAATAATTAAAGCTGTTTGTTAAAAATATTAAATACTCTGTCTAAATCCTTAGGCTCAATTTCTTCCCGCAGTTCCATCAGCGCAGATGCTTTTGCAAGCCGAAGCACTCCATGAATTGTTCTCGGCGTTATTTCAAAAGGCAGATTGTCTTCATTTTTCTTTAACTCCATTACAAATTCTTTGACTTTGGAGCTGAGGTGATGAGGAAGCTTTGCGTCCAAATTACTTGCATATGCTATGTATTTCTTAATAAAGGAAATATCTGCTTTATTTATCAGAGATTTATCGTTGAGTATAAGCTTTTCAGCAATGTCTGCAAATTTCTCCAGGCTTACTTTTTTAATAAACAAAATAAGATGAAATCTTGAGAGAAGAGCAGAATCAAAAGGAAGCTGTTCTTTAATTGCCTCAAGTTTATAAGATTTAAATTTGTCTCCTTCTGGATTTGCTGTGGATAATAATTTAATCTTAGCATCAAACTTATAGTGCTTGCCGCCTTTATCGTATGAAACAAAGCCCTTTTCCATTGCATTGTACAGCGAAGCTCTGTCTTCTTTTTTCATCAGGTTAAGCTCGTCAATGCAGCAGATTCCATTGTGCGCCATAGGCAGAAGGCCTGGAAGAATCTTCTTTCCTTCAACTGTAGCTGACAATCCTGCTCCAGATGTTCCGCTTCCCAGCCCGAAAGATGAAATCGGCGCAAGTTCAGCTGCAGAGCGGATTATTTCTGTCTTGCCTGTTCCTGGGTCTCCCAAGAGCAAAATGTGAATCGGCTCTGTAGAAAAGAGCTGGAGAGCAGCAGCCTGCTTGGCATGCAATAAACCAACCAAATTAGGAGCAATAAGCTGAGGAAGGATTCCAAAAGCACGCTCTGAAAATTCCTCAAATCTTTCCTTGTAAAATATTTTTTGTATTTTCTCATTCAATTCCTGAATTTCTTTTGCATCTGAAATTAATTCAGGCAGCAAGTCCTTTCCGCTTATAAGAAAAGACCAGCCAAGCCTATTGAGGTTTATGCTCGCCTTTTTCTGTTTAATAAAACTGACCAATAGCTTAAGCTCTTTAGGAGACAGGTAAGGATTTACTTTGCTAAGCTGAAATTCCTCCCTTTTGCTCAGGGGACGGATAAGAATCAGTTTGTCCCTAGTAAATTTTGCTGCTTTTTTGAGATACTTCTTGGTAATATCCCACCTTTCCTTTGTTTTCTCCATGTCTGTCTTGGGTTCCATGATTAATGCCGAGGGTGAGAGTCGAACTCACGACATCCAGCTTACTCAGTTCTGCGAGCATCCTTTGTGTATCGCGTTAGCGATACACTAGCGTTTTCTTTGGATGCCCGGGAGACTTTCTTTCGCAAAAAAGAAAGGCTGCCGTATGAGACTGGTGTTCTACCACTGAACTACCTCGGCTTGTCATTAAATAGTGGACTGGTCGGGATTTGAACCCGAGGCCTCTCGCATGCCATGCGAGCGTTCTACCAG
>CAYGVN010000022.1:0-10328 GCA_964353445.1 Candidatus Woesearchaeota archaeon | reverse complement strand
GGTATATTCTAGTGTTACGAAAGAACAGGTAGATATTACTTATTCGTCAGATCAGCTTTATACTATGGACTTCTCAGGAGCCTCGCTTCAAAAGATAACATCTTCTGAGCAATTTTTCTGCCCGCCTTTCACGCCTGATTGGAAAAAACCTTGTTAATTAATTTATAAGAATAAAAGAAAAATAAAAATAGACCGATAGAATATCACTTATGCAGCTCTATTAATATCGTCTTCGTTTTGCGTAACAATCTTTGCAGTAAACTGGCTTGCCTTCTGTAGGTTTGAATGGAACTTCACATTCTTTTCCACATTCAGAACAAGTTGCTTTATGCATTTCGCGCGGGCCAAAATCTCTTTGGAATCCGCCTCTTTCGAACTTTCCCATTTCGTATCCTCCGTATATCTTTTTGAATAACAAAAAGAACCTTTTCAAGCTCTCTTGGGTGTTATTCTGAATATAAAACATTTAGGGGCTTTATAAATCTTTTTGTGCCCCCCCAAAGCTTTATAAGGAAAATATAGCAAAATTCAGATATGGCAAGCACAAAGGTGTGCCGGAATAGAAAGTAAAGAAGTTCTTCCTAGCCAAAGTTATTTAAAATCTGAAAAACCTGATGATATTATGTTCGTGGCCATTGAGGATATTTTAAAATCAAGCCAAATTGGCAAGAAAGTTTCTATAAGAGGCTGGGTTTACAGGAAGAGGGACCAGAAAGAGCTTATTTTTCTCATCATCCGCGACCATTCTGACATAATTCAAACTGTTGTCAAAAAAGGCACAAAAGCCTGGAAGGAAGCTGAAAAAATAACAGTTGAAAGCTCTCTCGAGCTGACCGGCACAGTAAGAGAAGACAAGAGAGCTGTTACAGGCTATGAAATCCAGGTTTCTGATTTGAAAATAATCGGCTTAGCTGAAAGATGGCCGATTTCAAAAGACCTTAGCGAGGAATTTCTGCTTGATATTAGGCATCTGTCAGTAAGAGGCCGAAAGTTACAGCAAGTTTGGAAAATCCGCAGCACAGTTTTTACAGCGTTCAGAGAATTTTTCTTGCAAAGAGGTTACTACGAAACTCATGCACCATTTTTTACCAAGACATCTGAATCTGGTTTAGAGTTATTTGAAGTTGATTATTTTGGCAAGAAGATCAGATTAGCCCAGACTTGGCAATTTTATTCAGAAGCATTATTGCCGGCACTTGAAAAAATATTCACGATTGCTCCTTCTTTCAGAGCTGAGAAATCAAAAACAGCCCGCCATCTAACCGAGTATTGGCACGGAGAAATGGAAGCTGCGTGGATGGATTTAGATGGTTTGATAAAAGTCTGTGAGGAGCTTATCTCATATATCTGCCAGAAAGTTGCCAAAGAGTGCGCCAAGGAATTAAAAATACTAGAGCGGGACCCAAAGCAATTTGCAAAAATCAAGCCGCCGTTTCCGCGTATTACCTATGCAGAAGCGCTTAAACTTTTGGAAAAGGACGGCATGAAAGTTCCTTGGGGAAAAGATTTGCGAACGCCTGAGGAAAAGCAGATCACAATGCATTTCGACAAACCTGTGATTGTCACGCATTACCCAAAAGAAGTTATGGCATTTTACAAGCCGCGCGACCCTAAGTCCAAAAAGGTTGCTCTATGTCTGGATGTTCTGGTGCCTGAAACAGGCTTTGAAGTAATCGGCGGTTCTGAGCGGGATTTGGATATAGAAGAAATGAAAAAGGCGTTGAAAGAAAAGGGCGAAGACCCGAAAGATTATGAATGGTATTTTGACACGCGCAGATATGGCGCTGTTCCGCATGCCGGCTTTGGCATGGGAATGGATAGAATAGTGCAGTGGATTTGCGGCCTATCCTCAATTAAAGATGCAATACCTTTCCCGCGAACGCTTGAAAGAATTACGCCTTAATCATATGAAAAATTGCATATTTTGTAAAATTGTTGCCGGCGAAATTCCGAGCGCAAAGATTTGGGAAGATAAAGAATTCCTGGCTGTTTTAGATGCGATGCCAAACACAGAAGGGATGACGCTTGTAATAAGCAAAAAGCATTATCCGTCTTATGCTTTTGACCTGCCGAATAAATTTTATGAGAGGCTGATGCTTGCAGCAAAGAAAGTTGCCAAGCTTCTTGATAAAAAATTAGGTGTTCAGAGAACTGCTATGACAATGGAAGGCATAGGAGTCAATCATGTGCATATCAAATTATATCCTCTGCACGGTTTGAAAAATAAGCATGAAGAAATAATGGCTAAGAAAAAGATATTTTTCAAAAAATATCCCGGCTATTTGACAACTCTTTCAGGTCCAAAAGCAGATTCCAAAGAACTTGAAAAATTAGCCAAGAAGATAAGATAAATCGGCTGCTCATCACATAATTTTCTTTTTAGGCAGAGGCAGATTATTACTGATTAAATACCAATAGCAAGTTTTAATGTCATTGCAATTTCTTTCTTTATTGTATTTTTCAAAAACTCTCTGGCCAGGGCATTCATATTTCCCGCAAACCCCTTTTTTAATCTCCACATCGCATAATTTGTTTTCCAGGTTTTGCTTCACCATTTTATGCTATACGTTTAGAAACTAGTCTGCAGCCTTAACTTCTGGCTGAAAATAATACTTAGACTCTTTGCTGCGGGTAAGATTAAGCGCGACGTAAGGAACTTTTATTTCAGCTTTTTCTACTTCTTTTGTGCTGTTATATGTGCCGATTATTGAACTGCCTGAAATAACTAAAATTTTTCCTTTGTAATTTTTTGCGAGGTCTTTCTTATTTTCTTCTATAAAAATATCAGCATCTGTTTGTTCAGGGACGCGGAATTCGTATTCCATTAATATCTCTCTTTTTCTCTCTTCAGGCTTTATATTTCGCATAACAGTTTCTAGCCCCCTATCAAATATGTGTTCTTTTACTTCTACAGAGCGTGTTTCCTCTTTTTTATAAAGTTCTTCAGCAAATTTTTTTGCAGTGTCTACATCAGGAAGTTCTACTAAAACATAGCCGTGTCTCCTTTTCTCCACTTCTGCTATAAGATGTCTTACGTCTTTTATACGGCTATATGCTTTCCATTTGACGTTTTTCCAGTCAATATCTGCAACTTTTTTAACTTGCTGGAGGGCATTATCATCAGAAGGCATTACGTAGACATATTCTTTAACTTTGGAATTACCCAATGAGATAGTAACAGGAATTTCAAGTTGAACAGGTATTCTATTGCCATAGTCTTCAAACCTCACAGGCAAACTTTCGTCTACTTCTTTTAATGTAGCAGAAAACCTATCAAACAAAGGTTCTTCAAAGTTTATTTTAAATTCTTTAGGCAAACCTAAACTTGCTACATATTCTCCAGCCATTTTCAAAGCTTCGGCCCGCTTTGGCACATTCTCAAAATATTTTCTTCTTTGCTCTATTTCTTCTTCTGTTAATTTTGGGTACCTCTCTAAAGTCTCCTTTGCTAAATTTTCTGCTAGAACTTCTATTGGATCTGAAAATAAATCAAGGTCTATATGCTCCAAAGCCTGCTCAAGAGAAACACCCCTGTATTTTTCCTCACACATTCTTCTTATCATTCCATTATTTTTATGGATAATACTTATAAGCTTTTAGAAATAATTGTCACCCAAGCCCTGATTTCCAAATTCTACTTGTAGCCTTTAGTAATCTTTATTTCCGATTTGCATTTGCCACAGAAAAAATCTGGATTCAGCCTTTCTATAAGATCATCCAAGCCAGCATCATATCTTTTTTCATCCCCTATTTTTAGATAACCTTCTTCAACAGGCGGCGACTTCAGGTCCACTACTGCATACATCACACATCTGTTATCCCTGCAGTGATCGCCTAAAAGTAATTCATAGCCAGTCTTGGCATTAACCCAGTACATCTCTTCGTGGCCTGCCTTAACGACCTCATGACCAACTTCGTGGATTGCCAGAGCAGTCAGCCTCTTAGCGTATAATTCTAGAGGTATTTCCAGTTTCTGGCTCGGCTTGTTGTCGCTGCGTTTTATGCGGCTAGTTGAAACCATTGTTAAATTTACTGCTTGGCATGCAAAAGCCCAGTCATCCTCTTTGCTTTTACTATTAACATAAATATCCCTGGGCGTCAGCAGCAGGGCCTTCTGGTATGCACGGAATCTGCTGCACAATTTCTCAGGCAGCGGCTTGTTAAAAATAAAGTAACCATCAAATTCAGGTATGTACTCAAAAGCCTCTTCAATATCATATTCCACCAGCCTGCTCTTAAGGCCAAAAACCTGCTTGAATGCCTTTGCTATAATGGCAGCTTCTTCGGGCAGGCTCTCGTGTATTATTATCATAAGATTTCAAAATCAGCAAAGTTTTTTAATTCTTATTTTTGCCTGAATTTTTAATTTCTCCAATAAACTCTTTTACATCCCTTTCTAATTCTTCTGTTATTGCTTCAAAGACAATTTTATCATCAATCTTTCCATACTTATGGGCAATAATATTTCTCATTCCTTTGGCATCTTTTAACTTCTCAGCCAAAGCTTTTGAAATTAATTTTTCTTCAGCAAGGATATCAAAAGCTTCCTTGTCCTCTTCTGGAAGTTTAAAGCCTTTATCTTTTATCACCAGAAAAGCCAAATCAACCACAGCTTCAATTATTTTTTCAGAATATCTTTCGCAGGCAGCCTTTGTTTTTAAATCACTTATATATTCTTCGAAAATCTTTGGCGCAATTTCATCCAGCTCAGCAAGATAACTTTCAATTTCCTCTATTTTATCCTTTATTCTCATATTTTGTACAACACCCTTGATTTTAGTTCAATTTCTTTCTTTATCTTATCTGGCAGATGGTTATAGACTTGTATATCAACCCGCTTGTTAACAACTCCCGAAACCCTTTTTCTGAATAATGTTGCGTCATTCAGGCTTATCTCCCCAAATTCCACAGCAATATCGATATCAGACCTGAAAGTTAATTTGTTTTCCACTGCAGAGCCGTATAAGAATATTCTTTTAATTCCTTTGAATGAAATATCATTTAGAATAGCCTCTTTTGCTTCATCAATTATTCTTTTTATCTCAGCTCCCTTCTTCAGCTTGAATTCCTCTTCAAACCTGCATACCTTTCCAATGAACTCAAACTTCTTCCTGATATCCCTTGAGAGCCGGTTCTTCTCTGACTGGGTTAAGTTAATGCCCAAAAGCTGTTTTTCTATTATCTTCAGCTCTCTTTCGCCGAATATCTTTCTGGCATTTTCATTTTCCCCAAGGAACTTTAATAATCCCATTTTATATAATAACCTTTATCTAGGTTATAATAACCATAATTGTGGTTATATTTAAGCCTTTCTCGAGAGCCGGAAAAGCAGGTCAAGGCAAAGATGACGATTAATTCCAGCTATGCGCCCTAGGATTTTTACTTTTTAATTTTCTTATTTTTATTTTTTTGAGCCTACCTGCTTTTCCAATAAGACTGATAAATCTTTTCTCACGTTATCCGGGATATCTAGTTTATATTTTTTATTCAACTCAATTACTAACTTTATCATATCAAAGATCGCATGCTCTTTTCCTAAAGATACTTGCTCTTTTGCTTCTTCGATTATGATATTCCAATTAATATTACCACTTTTTATTATATTTATTATATCTTCTTCGTCTTTAGGCCGTCTGGTAGCACATTTCATTAAAATAATATCATGTTTATCTGCTACCTTCAAAATCAAATTTTTTCCAAATTCGTGTGTTTGTTCCGCCCGTTTTTGCATATTAAAAGAAAATATAAAATCTATAACATCTGATAAAAAAAGATCTAACCTGGACTCTCCTAAACTAATCATTTCCGGCCTATTATTTTTTATTACATAAACAGTTATTGAATCCATCTCTCGGTAGCCTAATGATTTTGCAATTTCCTTGAATATTTTCCGATCGTCTTTATTTGTAAATACAATATCTATATCTTTAGTTGCTTCCTTAAAATCTAAAAACATCATGGCAGTTCCACCAATCACATAAGCTGTAATCTTTCTAGAAAGTTTGTTTCCAATTTCTATAAATAAGTTTTTTTGATCAGTTATGGAAATCATATATTATACTCCATCAAGTCCATCTTATTAAATGGGAGATATATCTTCCATTTTTTTTCAATATTAGCGTAATCTCTAGAGCTAATATTGGGGATTATATAAATAAATCTATCGTCTTTGCTTGGCAATCCAAAACGCAGGAATACTGTATTAATTTTTTTAGTCTTGGGAACAGTAAATTCAACTAAACTATATAATGCTCCGAATTCCCTGACCAAATTGTTTTTCTTGGCTAACCTATACATTTCAACCCAATCTTTTATTTTTCTAAAAAGAGCCAGAGATGAAAGTATATACCTGAACTTATGCGTCTTTATAGCGTAAATAATAGTTTCTTCTATTGAAATTTCTCTTCCATAGATTTTGTATACCTCAGAAGATGTAATTTTTATAGGGGAATATTTGTTTAAGATATCAGTATAGCTTTGCCCGCCCATTATGTTCTCCCGCGAAATAGAATATATCCGGGACTTATCCGAAGCCTGTTTTGTAACTACATAACCCTCTTTTCTTAACCTATAAATCAGATAAATTGCCTTAGATTTATCTATGTTCAGCCTGCTCATTACAGATTTGACAGTCTGTATTCCCCCTATTTTTCTAAGCAGGTCTTTTACCTTAATCCCGCAGATTGTTTTTTCCATGTATTAAATGTAACGGTAATAATATATAAATACTCCCTTTTCTCTCTAAAAGTACTTAAATGTAACGCAAATAATATATAAGTACCTTAAAAATAAGGCCATAATAACCATTATGCCGGTTATATTTAAGCCTTTCTCGAGAGCCGGAAAAGCAGGTCAAGGATTACGATAAACTCGGGTCATATAGCTTAGGAATTTTTTATCTTTTAATTTAAGTTCTGCTGCCCCAAATTTTATCTTTAATCTTTCAATTTCGCCGATATCAATAACCTTGAATTGCTTCATATCCCGCCAAGTTTCAAGCTTATTCTCAATTTCAGCAAAAATCTGCCTCGCAGTTTCTTTGCGTATATCCTCATTTTGTTTCATTTTTAGACCTTCTCGCACCACACACAAGTCTTCTTGGGGCATTCGCCGTTTAATGATTTGACTGCCCCCTTGAACAGCTTTTCTGCGCTTGCTGTGTCAACACTCATCTTTTTCAGGACTGAGTCAAATATGACTTCTCCTGTCGGCAAAACTTCCTTGGGGATATAGAACAGAAGGAAAGCATAATCTTCTGTTTCGTAATCATTTTTCCTCAAAAGGAAATTGTAAATGTCAAGCTGGTCCCTGTAATGCTCATGAGTATCGTCTTTGCAGGGGAATCCCCTTGTCTTGAAATCCATAACTATCAGCCTTTTGCCCTTAACTAAGAGATTATCAATAGCGCCGTGCAGTATATTGCCGTCCTTGTCTTCCCAGGTAATGCCCTTGAAGTTATTCCTCCATATTTTAAGCAGGTCCTTGTCATCAAATAATTTCAGTTTTTCGCAGTCAGAATTACTGCAGAGCTCAGGAGGCAATTGCCCCTTGTCCCTGAACCTGTCAAAATGCTCTTTCAGAACCTTGTCCATGCCTGACGGCAGGCTTGGAAATGCCCCGCTTGGCCTGCTCCATACCTTGTGCTTTGCCAGCCAGAAGCATCTTGGGCAGTCTTTGAATAATGCCAGGGATGAGGGGGATAATTTGAAGGACATAATCAGGCTTGTAGATTAACTTTTAAAAGGGTTGCCTTAGTTATTATTAATAGAATGGTAGTTAGACATAGCGGTAAAAATGTTTATGAAAAGAAAATAAAAGATTCTGCAATAGAGATTATAACCGAGGAATCTCAAAAGCAGAAAGCTCTAGGTGATTTTGAAGAAGATAAAGAAGAGCAAAAGAAATTAAAATGAAGTCAGAAACAAAAAAGAAAGTTAAAGAACTTGTGAAAGAAGTTATCCTTTCTAAACTTGATAATTATTCTGCCGAAACAGAATACAAACCTTTTTTTCAAGCTATATTTACTAAAGAGCAAATATTAACCCATACTATTGTTCATTCGTTCTATACAAGTTTTGGAATGTCTATATATGAGCAATTAGTAAAAATTCTAGCAGAAGGTGCAGGTTATGAAGCTCATACTCAATATGATTTATTGGGAGAAATAGATGGAAAAACCGAAGCGATTATTAGTAAAATAGATATGGACTTGAGAGCTGAAAAAAGAGATCCCAACATGAAAAAAGAGTTTGATGAGATAAAAGAAGCTATTAAGAAAGGAAAACCATTTGAAGATCCAGATAAAAGAGTCGATGTTTATATAAAGAAAAGAGATGGAACGGAAGCTTATTTTGATATTACTTCTCCAAAGCCAAATATCAAGGAATTTGTTGCATTAAAGAAAAAGTTGCTTAGGTGGGTTGGTTTAAGATTGAGTATTAACAAAAATGCTAAAGTGATGGTTGCTTTGGGTTTGCCATATAATCCCTATTATCCTAAACCATATAGTCGGTGGACAAAAGGCAATATGTATGATTCCTGTCAGTTAATGGTTGGCGAAGATTTTTGGAATTTTGTAGCAGGAGAAAATATTTATGACGAATTTATTGAGATTTTCCAAGAAGTTGGAGAAGACTTGAGGGAAAAGATAAAAGAGATAGCTAAAAAATAAGTTTAGTTTTTATATGTAGTATTACAATAAGGATGTGTTAATTGGGCATTATTTATTATTCCCATGCCACCATCTTGTTTTCTTATCTTATGGTCAATACTAGTTGAATTTGGATGAATATATCCTCCGCAAATTTTACATTTTAGCGCATTTGCTATGGCTTCTTTTATAAATACTGCGGATTTTATCTCATTTGAAAAATCTTGTTCAGGAAAAGATTCAGTATCTTCGTTTATCTGAGTCGTAAGATAATTATAATTCGGTTCTTTAAGCAATTCAGAAATTACATCATCTTTAGATTTATTCTCTAATAATTTTCTTATTAGTATCAAATAAAAATCTTTTATGTAAGTATAACCGCTGGTACCCCTTCTATATTTACGAACTATTTGAGGTATAAAATAATCATAAGAAAGCAGTATCTCCTCAAATGATTTTCTAACAGAAGTAAAATCTTTTATTAGTTGAGGATTATTTTCAAATTCTAAAAGTAAGGCAGTTATTGCATAGAATGAAACAATCTTATATCTCCCTTCCTTTGAGTATAAATATATCGCAGGATGCAATCCTAAAGAGCCAGAATCATTGCTATTCAATCTTAAAGCAATTTTTCTACATTTTTTTAAGTAATCTATCGTTGAATCACCAGTAGTATCATCCAAGATATTACTTTCATCAGCATCACTTATTCCATTAACTATGTTTATGAAATTGAGGATTAGAGATAATGTTTGTGAAGAATACATTTTCCCAGCTATTGGTAAGTCTAGCGTTTTTATTGGATGTTTTAAAGGAGGAATAAAAAATAATTCATTTATTTCCCTCGCAATTTTTTCTATTTCTAACTGTTTTTCTCCTACAAATTTTGACCAATACTTATGGCCAGTTCCGCTTCTAATGATTGCTCTTGCCGATAATCCATTTGGTTTTCTCCTTGCTTTAAGGAGAATTAATTCTGTTGGATTTATCGGTGCTGCCTGTCTATTTATTTTGAAAAAAGATTCTTCAGCTTTGGTAGCATCTCCATCTACCCATTGTAGTTGTAAAGCGAGCCTGCCTAATACTTTTGCCTTTTGAACTATCTCAGCTTTTACTTTTTCTGGATTAGTGAGTGCTAGCTGATAATCACTGTATGCACCTATTCTTTTTCTTATCAGAGTTCTTGTTTTTTCTGCAAGCGTCATTTGCTCTTCTGGAATTATACGCTCATAAAATTCTTTTGAAAGCGAACCATCTCCATAATCATCATTAACCCATGCTGCAAGAGCACTTAGTCTATGAGATCCATCAATCACAAAAGTATAGCTTTTAGCATTATTCCATAGAATAATCGCAGGAATCAAATCTCCCTCTATAAAACTCTCAATCAAGCCTATAATTTTTTCAGAGTCCCATTCATTTGTTTCTCTTTGAAAATCAGGTTTTCTGATGAATGAAAAGAAAAAAGCTCCCCGTCTTAAATCTTCAAGTCGTATTGTTGTTGTATTTCTTCCCGTATTCTGATCAAAAGTATCTTTAACCTCAAAATCTTCTCTGGGAATGAGTGCGTCTAAATTTACTTTACCCATCTTTTACTTTTATCATATGGAATATTATTTCAGCATAAGGTTGTCTATCTCTTTCAGTTCTATTTAGAACAGGTCTTTTAAATTGTTCG
>CAYGVN010000021.1:8724-10969 GCA_964353445.1 Candidatus Woesearchaeota archaeon | reverse complement strand
GCCATAGACAGCGCTAGCATCAAATTTAAAGTCTCCCGTATATCGCTGTCTGACTTAAGAATAGACTTGGATTCAATCGGCGCAACCCGCCTTTTGATTGATGCTGGAGGAGAGCAACTAATAGAAGTAAAAGAAGTTGGCCGGGATTTAAGCTATGTTTATTACGAAGCCAACACACCAGGATTTTCAAAATTCCTGCTTTTCGGCTTGCCTATTCCAACTCTTCTATTAGACATCAGGCCGGTTCAAATTGCTCTCATCATACTATTAATAACTTCCTTATTGTATATTCCTTTAATCAGAAAATTCACGAAAGCGGAAAAATTCTACGAAAAAGGCGAACTTATTATAAGAGTCAGAAATAATTCAAAGTCTGTCAAGAGAAAAGCCAGAAATATAGTTGTTTATGATTATGCCAAAGAAGGACGAAACTTTTTGGTTTATGATCCTTATACAGAGAAGCACTACAAGTTCAAAGAAGTTGGAGCCTTTGAAGAGCCTTCAAAGAAAGAACTTGCAGAGATAGAAAAGCCGACTCTGATAAAACTAAAGGATAAATTTATTTTTGCGCTTGGAAGCAAATTTGCATTGGATTCCCAGCAGGAATTATTTATCAGGTATCATGCCAGGAAGCCTGCAGAACTTGAACAGCCGGATGTCAGATATAAGGAAGATATTTTTAAGAAGTAAATATGGGGCTGCCCAGATATGTTCCGAGCACGGCGCTTAGTGTATTGCATCAGCAATACACTCTCTTTTATCTTTCTTTGGACGCGCCGGTACTTTCTTTCAGAAGAAAGAAAGGCCCGGTTGAACTGGGGTCTAAACGTCCCGAACGTTCAAGCATAACCAAACTAGCCCACAGCCCCACAAGAAAATCTTAATCAAATCCTCTATTAAACCTTTCTCGCAAAAACAAGAAACCCAGTATGACCTAGCATATGATGCTCCGGCCTTGCTATCCTGCCTTCAACTATCCAGTCCCTTTCTATTATTTCAGCCACTTTTTCCAGCTTCAGTTTTTGCTTTTTGATAAACTTGCAGAACTGGATTACCTGCGTCATCTGGGGGAGATAGGCAACAACTATTCCTCCCTGTTTTAGCTTCTTGACAAACGGAACTTTCCAAGGCTCAGGCAGGTCAAGAGTGACTAAATCAATATTTTTTTCAGCTATTCCTTTTGTGATATCTTTATTTTTAATTATTATATTTTTAATTCCAAATTTTTTGAAGTTTTCCTCTGCGATTTTTATAAATTCCTTTCTTGTTTCATATGTCACAACTTTTCCGCTCGGACCGACTATTCTTGCAAGCCACATTGCAAGCCAGCCAGAGCCTGTGCCTGCATCAACAGCCAAATCTCCGCTTTCTACTCCACTGTAAGCTGCAATTATTGCCAAATCTTTTAATAGAATGACCTGCGGCCCTCTTTTTGCCCGATTAAATATCTGCTCCATCTCAAGATTTATAAATCTGAGCTCTATAAGAATTTTATGCTCGGAAAAGTAAAAGAAATATACGAAAAACAATACAAAAAACTGCTTGCTGTAACCCTTATTATATTTCTTATTTTTACAGGCGTTCTCGTATTTTGGAAAATTAACACAGGAGAATTTGTATCAAAGGATATTACGCTAAAAGGCGGATTAATAATTACAATAGAAACACAAGAAAACCTTGACATCTCTAAAGTGCAGGCTGACTTGGGAAAAATTCTAGAGAGCAGCACAACTGTCAGGAATATTAGGGCAATTGACGGCTCTAATATTGGCTACAGCTTTGAAATTGAAAAAGTAGATGCTAAAACAGCAAAATCAGCCATAGAGCAGGCAACAGGCCTTAAACTTGCTGAGGGAAGCTACACAATAGAAGAAATGGGAAGCTCTCTTGGGAATGCATTCTGGAGCTCTGCAATAAAAGCAATTATAATTGCATTTGCTTTTATGTCAATTGTTGTATTTATCTCTTTCAGATCTCCTATTCCAAGCCTTGCAGTTATACTATGCAGCATCTGCGATGTTCTTGAAACAGTTGCAATTATGAATCTTATTGGATTAAAATTATCAACAGCAGGTGTTGCTGCGCTATTAATGCTGATTGGTTATTCTGTTGATACTGATATTTTACTTTCATCCAGGGTGTTGAAAAGAAAGGATATAAGCATTATTGACGGAACTTATTCTGCCATTAAGACCGGATTAATGACGCAGGGAACTACAATAGTCGCCTTGATTGCTATTTTTAT
>CAYGVN010000021.1:0-8714 GCA_964353445.1 Candidatus Woesearchaeota archaeon | reverse complement strand
CTGCTGCTATCTTAAAACAAATTGCTACTATTCTGCTGATTGGAATGTTATTTGACATTATAAACACTTGGATACAAAATGCAGGAATATTGAGGTTATATCTGGAAAAGAAGGGACGATGAGCAAGCTTAAAGAAATATTTACAGCATGGAGAGTATGGGTTTACATACTTTTTGTAATACTTGCAGTTGTTGCAATTTCTCCGAAATTCGGGCCAACAGGAGTTATTATCAAGAACGTGGAGCCAAACAGCAGTGCTGCATTCAACAATGTCCCTGAAAATATAATAATCAGGGAGCTGAATGGCGGGCAAGTAAATAATTTAGATGACTATAATAGAATTATTGCGGATATTCAGCCAGGAGAAATTGTTAAAATTACAGCAAAAGACGGCGCATATTCTTTTATGGCAGAAGGCAATGAAACTGCCGCTCTGGGGATTCAGGTTGCTGCACCCCCTTCTTCAAACATTAAGTTTGGACTGGACATAGTTGGAGGAGTGAGAATTCTTCTTAAGCCTGAGGGCGAGATAACACAGCAGCAGTTTGATGACCTTATTGAAATTACAAATAGAAGGCTGAATATTTACGGGCTGACAGATGTCAGTGTCAGGCAGACAATTGATTTAGAGAAGACTCAGTATATTTTAGTGGAGATTGCTGCCGCCGGCAAAGAAGAAATTACAGATATAATTGCAAAGCAGGGCAAGTTTGAGGCTAAGATTGCAAATCAGACAATATTCAGAGGCGGCTTGGATATAAAGCAGGTCTGCAGGTCAGCTGAATGCGCTGGTGTAAGAGAGTGCAATCAGGTAGAAGGCGGCTGGAATTGCATGTTCACATTCAAAGTTGATGTAAGCCCTGAATCAGCAAAAAAACACGGAGATATTACCCGCAATTTAACGACGATTTTAGTCGGAAATAATCAGTATCTCAGCGAAAAACTGGATTTGTATTTGGATGACGAATTAGTTGAAAGCCTGTATATTTCTGCAGACTTGAAAGGCCAGGAAAGCACTTCTTTTGTAATAGAAGGTCCTGGCGAAGGCAAAACAAAAGATGAAGCTGTAAACGATGCCTTAACGAGCATGAAAAAAATGCAGACAATTCTTGTTACAGGTTCTCTGCCTGTAAAGCTGAGCATTGCAAAAATGGATGTCATTTCCCCGCTGCTTGGAAAAGAATTCTTCAAATATACGATTGTGGCATTATTTTCCGCAATTGTTGCAACGAGCTGTATGATATTCTTCAGGTATAAAAAAATAAAAATTTCCATTTCTATTATGATAATATGCCTTTCTGAAATATTAATCACAATCGGTATTGCTGCATTAATCAAGCAAAATCTGGATTTGGCTGCAATTGCAGGCATTATTGTTGCTGTGGGAACGGGCTCAAACGACCAGATTGTTATTACAGATGAAGTGCTCGCTGGAGAAAAAGAAGGCAGTGCTTACGGCTGGGCTGAAAAACTAAAACGAGCATTTTTTATAATCATGACTTGTTATTTAACAATTGTCGCTGCAATGATTCCACTTTGGGTAATGGGCGCCGGCCTGCTCAAAGGCTTTGCAATAATTACAATAATTGGAGTAAGCATCGGAGTGTTTATTACAAGGCCGGCATTTGCAAAAATAATTGAAATATTATTAAAATAGGCCACTGAATATGGTATTAGAAAACTTGGTGCCAGTAAGACTAGCAGAGAGAAATCCGATTAACATGCTTCCTCTAGCTTTCTTGTATTCGACTATTGCAATTTTTCTTGCTCTTTGGATTTTCCCCTCGCATGCCGCGCTTGTTGCTGTCTTCTTGTCAACAATCGCCTGCCTGCCTTTAATGCTGAACGTAATTGGTTTTGAAAAAGAAAAAGAAGAACGGACGCGTGATTATATCAAACAGCTTTTGTTTTCTTTTTTCAGGGCATCCAGATTCAGAGCAAGCCGTGACGAACTCCAGCCAGAAGAAAATCTGCTTAACTTCTTCATTTTCTTATTTTTAGGCCTTGCACTTTCTTTTTCATTTTGGTTTATTGTTCTTCCGCAGGACTTTGTGTCTAATTTATTTTATGTCCAGATTAATACTATAAAAGAAATTAATATTGGTTTAGGAAGCGCTCTTGCCGGGAAATACTTCGGCAAAATACTGATAAACAATATCAAAGTTCTTGCTTTCTGTGTGCTTTTCTCTTTTATCTATGGAGCAGGTGCAATTTTCATTTTAGTCTGGAACGCATCTGTCATCGGAGTTGCAATTGGGCATTCCATACGAAGCGGTATATCAAGCAGTGCAAATCTAGCTGGTGCAGCAGGAGTAGTTGGCTATTCAAGCGCAATTTCAATAGGCCTGCTTCGCTATCTTATCCACGGCATCCCGGAAATTTTAGCGTATTTCATCGGAGGCCTTGCAGGCGGATTGATTTCTATTGCTGTAATTAAACACGACTGGGGCTCTGAGAAGTTTACAAATACAATGCGGGATGCGATGTTATTGGTGCTGTTGGCTGCTGTCGTGCTTGCCATAGCAGCCACATTAGAAGTCAGTATATCACCTATGATAACGCGCTAAGTTAATATTTATGACCTATAAAATTCTGGCTGGGAACAAAATTCAATAGTTTATAATGCAATTGATCAGCGCCAACATCTTGATCAAATGTTTGCAGGAAGAGCAGTATGCTATCATCAAAAATTGTATCTTTGTTGAAAATTCTGCCTGTATATCCAGATATTGGAATAAGCGAACTTAATGCTTTTGTAAGCTCTTTTACAACAACATTGTTTAAGCTTGCCTGAGGGAAAAGGGCAACGACATTATATGGCTGCAGGGTTGTAAGAGTATGTTTTTTATTTTCCTGCATTGCAATATAAGATAAATATTGCTCTATATTTTTATCCAAATCTAATTTTGAAAGCACATCTGTTACTGCAGAGCTGACAGCTCTTGCAGTATTTTTGCTTAGGCCTCCGCCAATCCCTGCTTCAACACGCATATGCCTAGAACTTGTAGCTGAAATAAGAACTTGCTTGTTCAGGCCGGGCATTGCACAGCCAGCCCATCTGCAGTTTGGACCTAAAATTTCATCAATGCCTTGAGCTACAGCTTTAATGGAATTGTCATCTTGGCTGGAACAAAACACCAGAGCAAAATCTATTTCTTCTATATTTTTTATTGCAGTTTGAGCTGCTTCTCTTGCTGCTTTATAAGGGTCTGATGCAGATGAATATGCAATTGCAGTATTAAGTTTTGGCATGATTAAATAGAATATCGGACTGTATAAAAACCTTATGAAATTACACAACTTTTTTATTTCTTGCTTAAGAGAGATTTGAAGATAAGAGGTGTTTTGTGGCAGAAGAAGATAAGCTTGAACAACGTAAAGCTAAGCTATTTGGAAAGCTCAAATCAATTTTTGGTGAAGAGGAAGCTGAGCAGAATACAGCTAATCTTGATATTAAAAATAAAGTCCTCACTATCTTAAATAAAAATTGGATTTATTATTTATTATTCTTGCCTGTTCTATGGCTTGCTTGGTTTATAAGAACAAGAAATCTCTCCCTTTTTCAGGGCAAATATCTGGCTGGAGAACTTGATTGTTATTATTTCTTTAGGCTTGCTGAATATCTGCTTGAACACGGCAAATTGTTTGCAATAGATATGATGCGGTATTCTCCTCTCGGACTTAAAGTCGACCCTCAATCTTCTTTTTTTGTACACGAGCTAGTTTATGCTTACAAGTATTTCTTTAAATTCTTTGGCTTAAGCCAGATGGAATGGCATATAATCTATCCTGTCGTCGCCACAGTAATTTCTTTTGTTTTCTTTTTCTTATTTGTAAGGGAATTATTTGATAACAAAATTGCACTACTTGCTACCGCATTCTTGGCAGTAATCCCTGCGTATATGCAAAGAACTTCAGCCGGCTTTGCAGATCACGAAGCATTGGGAATGGTCTGGATGTTTGCATCCCTCTGGCTCTTTGCAGTTGCATGGAAAGCCAATAAAATAAAAGTAACTGTCCCTGCAGGAATGTTGTCCGGTCTGTTCGCCGGCTTTATGACTTTAACATGGGGAGGTTCTCTTTTCCTCACACTAAGCATTGGGCTTTTTGCTATCCTAGCACTTTTGTTTACAAATATTAAAAAAAGACATTTTTTGCTCCTTTCCAGCTGGCTCGTTGGTTACATTCCAATTTCTTTTTACAAGTTAGGCTGGTCTGGCTTGCTCACTAGCCTCAAAGGCTACGATATCCTTTTGTTATGCTTTGCTGTAGCTGCATATTTCATATACTTTGTTTTACAGAAATTTAATATTAAAACTGCTGAAAAATTTATTCCAAAACAAGCGCTTGCACTTGCATTAACTGGAATTATCGGGCTAATTTTAGTATTATCAACTGGTTTCTTAAATATAAGTTCTATTGCTCAAGGAATTTTGCATCCAACAGGATATAATCGGCTTGCATTTACTGTATCTGAAAACATTCAGCCATATTTTTTAGGAGGTAACGGGGTATTTTCTGATTTTGGCTGGACATTTGTTTTATTTTTAATAGGATCCACTCTTTTAGTTTACACTTTATTTAATGCTAAGAAGAAATATGGCCTGTTAGCTTCTGGAACTTTCACTACTGCGTTATTGGTGTTTTTCTTGGGCAGATTATCTCCTGACGCAAAATATGCTAATTTTACTAATTTCTTTGATGCAACATATCTTTATTTCTTTGCAGCTTTCGGACTAGCTGTGGCTTTTGTATATTTTTACAATTATGTAAAAGATAAAAAAATCTTTGAAGAGATTACAAACAACAGATGGCAGCTTCTGCTTTTATTTGTCTGGGTCGCCCTTGCATCTATTATTGCAAGAGGAGCTGCTAGAACCATATTCGGCTTGGTTCCTCCTGTAGCACTAGCATCTGCATTCTTTATAGTAAATTTTGGCAATATTTGCTGGAAAAAAAATATCCGCTGGCTAGTTTTAATTTTAGCTGTTTTTGCTTTAATCTGCTTTGCTACAAATGCAAATGATTTCTACAAATCAAATCATTACGCAGGGCCTTCTCTTCCAGGCCAGTGGGAAGACGCTATGACTTGGATTAGAGATAATACATCACAAGATGCGGTTATAGTACACTGGTGGGATTACGGCTATTGGACTCAGGCAATTGGCGAGCGAGCAACTGTTGGTGATGGAGGAAATGCTATGGGCTGGGACCATCAGATAGGACGATACGGATTATTGGGAAGAGATTTGAACGAAACTTTTGCTTACTATAAAACGCACAAAGCTACTCATCTGTTAATTTCAGGGGAAGAACTTGGAAAATTCCATGCCTTTGCAACAATTGGCTCTGATGAAAATTTCGATTTGAGAAGTACAATTGGCAACTTCGGTTTGGCTAGCCAAAAAGAAGTTAGAAATGGAACAAGGCTTATTTATCAAGGCGGCTGGCCGCTTGATAAAGATTATGTGATTGGAAATTTAATACTGCCGGAAGGGCAGGCATATATCATTGGTTTTTCTTATTTACTTAGCCAAGAAAATGTAATTCAAGAACCTGAACTTTATATTTATTATAATGAACAGCAAATTGCTTATCCTCTTAGCTGTATTGCAATTCAAGGCAAAAGACTTGAATTTGAAAACGGAACTTTCCCGGGATGCTTTATACTTGTTCCTTATGTTTCTAGCCAGCAGCAAGTAAATCAAATTGGAGGCGCTTATTATGTCTCTGAAAAAGTTCAAACTACCTTGCTTGTCAGGCTTTACCTGCTTGGAGAAAAAATAGATGGCTTCAAGGAGGTTTATTCCAGTAAAACCCCGCTAGGTCTTTATCAAGGCTCACCAATTGGCCCGATTAAAATCTGGGAAATTGAAATTCCAGATTACATCCAAGCTGATGAGAAATATTTAGAGCAGAGCAATTATGGCTAATTTTGATATAAATGTAGGAGTAGTCGGCGTTGGGCTAATGGGACAAAATCATGCCAGAATCTATTCTGAAATTGCAAACTTAGTTGGTGTGAGCGATTTAGATAAAGATGTAGGCAAATCTGTTGCTAAAAAATATAATGCAGTCTATTATGAAAATTTAGATGATTTGCTAAAAAAAGTGGATGCTATTACTGTTGCTACACCAACTTTTACACATCATGAGATTGCTAAAAAAGCAATTGATGCAGGCAGGCATATTTTAGTAGAAAAGCCTATTTGTGAAATTGTTCCAAATGCCGAAGAATTATGTGCATCTGTGCAAGATCAAGATATAATTCTCGCAACAGGACACGTCGAGCGATATAACCCTGTTGTAAGTTTTGTAAAGAATAAATTAAAAAAGGGTGAATATGGCGATATTCTTTCTATGTCAGCAACAAGGGTGAGTCCGCTTGTTTCAAGGGTTAAGGATGTTGGAGCAATTCTTGATTTAGGAGTACATGAAATAGATATCGGGCGTTACCTTACTAATTCTGAAGTTAGAAGCGTATACGCTTTGGCTCAAAATAATGGGAAAAAGTTTGAAAATAGAGCTAATTTATTGCTTGAATTTGATAATGGTTGTTCTGAAAATATAGAAGTTAACTGGCTGACTGAAGGAAGCAGGGTCAGAACTCTTAATCTAACATGCAAAAAAAAATCTGTGGAGGTAGATTATTTTAGAAGAAAAATAAGAATTACTTCTTCTCAGCTTGTAGATTATAACGAAAGTGACCTTTCTACTCCTCCATGGAGCCATGAAATCCAAGAGATATATGCTAAGCTCGATGTTGAACCTTTAAAATTCGAGCTCGAGGACTTCTTAAGTTCAATTAAAGAAAAAAGACAGCCTTTGGTAACAGGTCATGACGGCTTGCAGGCCTTAAAGATAGCTCAAGCAGCTATCGAATCGTACAAAAATAAAAAAATTATTTATTTAAATTAAAATGGAAAATATAATTTTAGGTTCCCTGTGCATTTTAGCCTCTTTCTTTCTAACTTTATTTTTAACAAAGTACTGGATTAAAGTTGCTAGAAAAGCTGATTTAGTTGGCAAAGACATGAATAAATATGACAAAAGAAAAGTTCCTGAAGCAGGAGGCGTTGCTGTAATTTTTAGTTTTAGCTTTGCTTTGCTTCTTTATATTTTCTTAAAAGTTTTTATTTTTGAAACAGAAACGCACCTGATTTTAATTCTGGCTCTGCTCGCGTCTATGCTGATGGCTGGCTTTCTCGGATTTATTGACGATGTGCTGGGCTGGCTGGTTGGTTTGAAACAATGGCATAAAGTTCTGCTTACTTTGCCGATAGCAATCCCTATTATTGTAGTCAACGCCGGTCATTCGACAATCAATATCCCCTTTTTATCAGAAATAAATCTTGGTTTGTTTTATCCTTTAGTCATAGTGCCTCTAGCAATTATTGGATCTGCCAACGGCTATAACATGTTAGCAGGCTACAACGGACTTGAAGCAGGATTGGGCACTATAATTCTAGGAACCCTTGGTTTGGTGTCTCTTAGACTTGGCAATAATTGGCTGGCGCTGATTTGCTTTGTTGCTGTTGCTGCTTTGCTAGCTTTTTTGCTTTTCAACTGGTATCCAGCAAGGGTCTTTCCAGGAGATAGTTTAACATATGCAATTGGAGCTTTGATTGCAATTATTGCAATTTTGGGAAATATGGAGAAGTTGGCTTTATTCCTTTTCATTCCATTTTTTATTGATGCTGTACTCTATTTCAAAGCCAGGGTAATAGACAAAGCAGGCTATGTTCAGGCTTTTGGCAAGCCTAATAAAGACGGGACTTTAGAAATGCCTTACCGAAAAATTTATGACAGCACGCACTTAGCAATTATGCTTATTAAGCGTATCAAGAAAAAGGTATATGAACGTGACGTAGTAGTTTCTATTTTAGCACTCGAAGCTATTTTGGCTGTCTTGTCTTTTGCTTTACTAACATGAAAATTTGGATTGATATTACGAACTCGCCGCACGTATGGTTTTTTAAAGATATTATTTTAAAATTGCAGAAAGATAATTTTAAAGTTCTTGTAACATGCCGAGAGCATGCAGAAATAGTATCGCTTCTGAAAAGATTTCACATCGCACACATTGTTGTCGACAAGCATGCTGGCAAAAGCAAGATTAAAAAATTAATATACTTGCTGCGGCGGGATGTTGAATTATTACGGCTCGTTGCAAAGGAGCATCCTACTGTATCTTTATCTTGCGGCTCACCGTACGCTGCCCACGTATCTGTTTTATTGGGTATTCCGCACCTAGTTTCTATTGATAATGAAACTGCCACTTTTTCAAACTACCTAACACTGCCATTCTGTAAATTTGTTTTTGTGCCCAAGATTATCCCGCTAAAAAAGCTTACGCCATATCTGGGTGGCACTAAACGAATTGTACAATACCCTGGCTTCAAAGAGATGGCATATCTAGATGGTTTCCAACCAGATCTGAGGGTATTAAAAGAACTCGGGTTAAAGATCGCTGATAAAATAGTAGTCATTCGATCTGAACCTCATACTGCACTTTACTATAAAGGTCGTGGAGACTTAATACATGATATTATTACTTATTTAGTTAGCAAGAAAAACTACAAAATAATTTTTATCCCGCGAACAAACGAGCAAAGAGAGAGTTTTGGCAAAGAATTTGGGGAAAAAATAATAATACCCACAAAACCAGTGGATGTTCCGTCATTGACATACTACAGCACTTTGGTCATAAGTGG
>CAYGVN010000020.1:1755-11385 GCA_964353445.1 Candidatus Woesearchaeota archaeon | reverse complement strand
ACGAATCTGAAGTAGAAAATGCGCAAGAGCTGGCTAAAGACGACGAAGCGCTTCAGCAGCATATTATTGAAGTGACTTCAAAGCACATAGAAGTTCTTCAGAGAGTTCTAGAGCAAGTTCCAGAGCAGGCCAAGCCGGCAATAGAGCACGCTCTAAATGTTTCAGTTAGAGGACATGAAAATGCTGTCCAAAGACTTGAAGAGATAAAAGCTGAAAAAGCAGCCGAAGAATCCGTTGAGAACAAAGAAAACGAAACTGAATTAGAAGAAGATTTAGAGCAATTCTTGAGCGAAGCAGCAAAAGAGAAGTTAAGAGAGAGCAACAAATCTGAGGAATCTGCACAGGGAAATGAAACTACTGAAGAGCTTGTAGGCGCAAACGAAACAGCAAGCAATCAAACAGAAAGCCAGGAAGAAGAGCCAGAGCTAGTTATAGAAGTAAATAAAAGCCAGGGCAAAGGCTGGCATTAAGCAATACCTTTTTAAATTTTTTTTAAATTAATATTCATATGGTTACAATAGAAGTAAGTTTAAGTTCACTTTTCTTTTTCATGCTGGGATTTCTTACTTGTGCAGCTCTGATAATTGTTTTTGCTATATTATGGGTTATTCTGCCTAGAATATCAGAAGCAAAAAGGTTTTTTCATTTCTGGCTTAAGCTAAAAGAAAAACCCAAGCGAGATGAATCTAAATGAATGTACATCCACTTTCTTTCGCAAAAGAAAGTGTCTCTACGAAACCCACAAAGAAAGGCATGTGTTGGACCTTGTCCAAGCACATTAGAAAGTTGTATTGCGAAGCAATACGACCAAAGTGCGAGCTGACCAGCCTGAGCAAGCTCAGGTGGACCAACCCGAGAAGTCTCGGGTGGATCCAGAGAATCCGAAGGATTCTCTTGGTCCAGAAAATGCAAAGCATTTTCTTGGTTTTGCAGCTCAGAGGGATATAAATGAATCCAATGATTCCAAAACACGTTGGAATTATAATGGACGGCAACCGGAGATTTGCAGAAAAATTAGGGGAAAATATTCTAAAAGGCCATGAGTATGGCGCAGATAAAGTAGAAGAAGTTCTGGACTGGTGCCAGGAGCTAGGTGTTAAGACGCTGACATTATGGGCTTTTTCAACTGAAAATTTTAACAGGTCTGAAGAAGAGCTTGAAATATTGTTTAATTTGTTCATAAAGTCAGCTGATAAATTTGCAAAAGAAAAAAGAGTTCATGAAAATAAGATAAAATTAAATTTTATAGGCAATCTTTCCCTATTTCCAAATAATGTGCAGGAAGCATTGAATAATGCAATGAATGCAACAAAAGATTATAGCGGGTTTCTATTGAATATGGCTCTTGGCTATGGAGGCAGAGCAGAAGTTACAGACGCCGTAAAGAAAATAGTACAGCTGGTCAAAGAAGGAAAACTAAGCCCTGAAGATATAACAGATGAAATTGTAGAGGCAAATATGTATTCCGGACTTGTTCCAGATGTGGATTTGGTTATCCGAACATCAGGAGAGCAGAGGACAAGCGGATTCCTGATGTGGAAGACAAATTATTCAGAATATTATTTCTGCAATAAATTCTGGCCAGAATTTGACAAGGAAGATTTGCTCAAAGCAATAATGGCTTATAACGACAGGAAGAGGCGATTTGGAGTTTAATCTGATTTAATTATTTTATAAAATTGTATTAAATTATATCCAAGTTCCTTAGATTTATCATCGCTGTCAATACATAAAATATCAAAGCAATCAGCATAACCTTCATTCATCCTATGCTTTAATTCATTTTCAAGCAAGTCAACATCAACGTGAAGCTGCAGCTCTAATCCTCCAATAACTTCCAATCTCACTGGCTTGCTATTTAATATATAGACATTCTGTTCCCTATTCCATTTAACTTGTTTTTCTTTTAATTTAGGATCATTAAAAATATAGTTTCTAATTTCCATATTATTCAACATCAATTATTCCTTCTGTCGTTACCCTGAAGACAGCTTCTCCCTCTGGCAGATGAGGAGAATCGATTAATCTTGCAATTCTCTTGTCTCCCTTAGATTTTCTCAAATAGACTCTGTAAGTTGATGTATGAGCCAGCACGTGCCCTCCTATTGCAACTGTTGGATTGCCGAAGAATATATCCGGCCGAGCCATGACTTGATTTGTTACGTAAATTGCTATATTATGGCTGTCAGCTAGCTTTAGCAGTAGATGCATATGGCGGTTGATTTTCTGCTGCCTGTCTGCAAGCGTTCCCCTGCCGGTGTACTCAGAACGGAAAAGTGCTGTCAATGAATCAACAATTATAAGTTTGACAGGCTCTCCTTGCTTTTTTATCAAATCTCCAATTTTTTCAGCAAGCAGCATCTGATGGTCAGATGTATAAGCCCGTGCAACAAGAATATTCTTCAATACCTGCTCAGAGGTCAGGCCTCTGGCTTCTGCTATCTGCCTAATTCTCTCTGGCCTGAAAGTTCCTTCTGTGTCAATAAAAACAATTTTACCTCCCAAGCCTCCTTTTTCAATAGGAAGCTGGGCATTAACTGCAAGCTGGAATCCAATCTGTGATTTGCCTGAGCCGAATTCTCCAAATGCTTCAAAAATACTCCGGGTTTCAATGCCCCCGCCGATTAATTTGTCCAGCTCTTTGCTTCCAGTTGTTACGCGCTGAACTTCTTCCCTGCTTTTGAGAGCTTCTTCACCTGTCTTGAAGCCCATGTCAAGCATGTTTCGTGCAGCTGCAATTGCTTTCTGAGCAGTTGCTTTAGTCAGCTCAGCTGCTTCAACTAGAGCAGCAGGCGTGGCAACTGCGATTGACATTAAATCACTGAAGCCGGCTTCAAACAGCTTCTCAGCTGTCTTGGCTCCAATTCCAGGCAAATCTTCTATTGATTCAGTTTTCTTTTTTTCTTCTTTTTCCTTAGCCATTTTTTAATATCCCTTGAGCAATTGATTTTGGATTTGGATTCATATTCACGCGGCTGACTTGAAATTCCAGGCGCTCAAATGCCTTGTTTTCTACAACTTTCCCTTCAGCTTCAATAATTCTGCCTAGTAAATATCCGTCTATGCGCTCTTTCAATAAAATCTCGCCGTCTTTCTCAAAAATTTCTTTTGCCTCTGCAATGCTTAGTCCAATCAATTTTTCAGCTCTTGCCCCGAAAGCTACAGTTCTTATTGTTTCAGTGGAATCGTCGAGCATAAAATTTATCACAACTGCTGGTTCAGGCTCTGTTTTATGCAGGGGACACTGGCCATCAACTTTTTTCCTGCACGTCGGACAAAATTTGTAAAAATTAGGAGCCCAAACCTGCATCACAGTAGCAAGTAATGTAGAACTTTCACCTGGCCTGAGCTCTATAATTTTTTTAATGTCTCCAGTTTGGGCTACGATGCTCACATCCACTCCTGGAGGGTCAATGATGAGCGAACTTCTTTTGCCTATATGAACTTCAACTCCTCCGCGAATATTTTCCTTGGCATAAGCGTCTTTTAGTTTTACAATAGTTCCCTCTTTCAGCTTGCCTTCCTTAATCCAGTCTACTCTGTTATCCCACAGCACAATTCTGACAGAACCTGAAGAATCTGTAAGCACAAAGGAGCCAACCTGCCCTGCTTTCCCGTCTTTCTGAAAAACACTCGGCTCATACACTCTTGTAATCTGGCCGACAAGCTGGACAGACTGCATGCCTGCAAGAACATTTTTGATCTGCAGCAGGCCGCCTGATTCAGTTTCTTTAAAGAGGCGCACTCCAAGTTCAGATGCAATAATATATGCAGCACCTTCTTCTGAAACCAAGCCTTCTAACATCTGAAGTTTTAATTTAATCTGGTCTTGTATTTCTCCTTCAGAAAGACCTGTTTCTTGGTGTATTTTTTCAATAATATTGTTTATCGGCATATGCATCATGCTATCACAACTCTAAGTTAAAGAAAATGAACCTCAATTTAAACTTTTGTTTGCTTAATTAAATACTAAAAAAGGTTCGGATCTAGGCTTAATTTGTCAACTAACTTTCTATATAAACTACCCGTTGCATGTTGATCTACACCAACGTCATATTCTAAATCCCTAAGTTTCCTTCTCTCATTACACAAAGTTGCTGCGATATAAACAATAGCTCCAGCCATGATGTTTGATCTTGCAGTTATCGGTTGTTCTTTAATATCTTCTAAAATTTCATAAGCTTTATTCTTGACGTCTTGACTTAATCTTAATTTATCACAAAATCCTGAGATATATTTATCCGGAGAAGTTGGTTTCAATTTTAAATTTAATCCATTCACCAAAAGATTATATACCTCTTTGATTAGCTTCCTACGGTAATGAGTCATGCTCGTGATTTCATCAAAAGATATTGGTGAATTATATTGTTTGCAAGCAATGTATGCACATGCCGCAAAGGTTTTCTCATAACTATCACCCTTTCTAATAAGATTTTTATCCTTAGCTTTCAAAAATAAATTAATAGCAGATTCGTATATATCTTTTGGCAATTTTTTTGGAAATTCAGTTAATTCAATTTTAGGTAATAATCTTTGCGATTCAAACAGCTTATTTCCTTTAATTTCATTTTGCTGTTCTTGCAGCCTCCTTAATTTTCTCTTTTGTCCTATCGGAACATTTTTCCAATCTTCTTCGCCAACACCATCTATTACACTGCCCAATTCTTTTGGATTATGAACTTCAACCTTTGATTCTAATCCCTCTTCTTCATTCACATTTCCTAGAACAAGCCCGCAATCTTCGCACACTAACTCGTGTTTTTCTTTGATGACTTTGCCTTTGCATTCAGGACAATTTTCCATAGAAAAATCGCATCATAGCGACTTTATAAGCTTTATTAGAATCCAAAAGCCTTTAGTTCAGTCCTTATTGCAGTCGGGTCTTCTCCGCCGTGCCAGCTGAATCTCGGCCTGACCATCATCGGATAAATTCTTTCCAGCTTGTCATCGAGCAGGATGGCAGTGCCTTTTTCAGGAGGCAGTTCATCGATGTATCTTTGCAGCATGTAAGGCAGATAAGTTGCGGCAATTTCATTCAGGGCAGTGATATCAATCTTAGATGTTACGCGGTGAGAAAGAACAATATCTGCCTGCGTCATTACATCAGTATGAATCTGGCCCGGCTGCTGTGTAGCAAGCACCATGCTTATTCCCGGCTGGCGGCCTTCTCTCAGCAATTCAATTAATGGCCAGCTGGCAAGGGTTTTCCCCTCTTTTGGAAGAAATTCGTGCGCTTCATCAATCATAATCCAAGTCATCGGAGCTTCCTTTTCAGCAATTGCAGCAATTTCTGACCCGAATAAAAAACCTCCTTCTGAAATTAATTTTATTTCCTCTGCTTTTCTTGCAGCCATGCGCTGCTCCAGTATTTTTTTGCAGATTAGCCCGATTACTAAAGATTTTATCCGCATTCCGTCTTCAATCTGGGCATAAGCGCTTAAATCAAGAATAGAAACTGTTCCTCCCTTGAAAAGCTCAGTGATATCTGTTCCTTCTTTCTTGAACAGCCCCCACTTTTTGGCAGCACCAAAACGATTTTCAACAACATTTTTTTCTTTCGGTGTTGAGCGGTTGTCTTTCTCAACAGATTCGATAATATTATCTATTTCAAATTCTTCATATTTCTCCCTGCAGGCGTCAAGAGCGCGTTCAATTAAAGTTCCTTCAGCAGAAATCAAGTCTATTTCAAACATATCGCACCAGCTTTCTGCGCTGATGTCGAAAGGCTTCAGTGCAAAAGCAACATCAACAGGAACTCCTTTCTCCTGGTATTCATCAAACAGCCCGTAAGGGCAGTAAATTACTGGGCTTAAGGACCGCGGGCTCAAGTCCCATTTTCTAAGAAGAGCATCGTCTTTGTAATTTGGATATTTCATTGTCCAGAAGATGCCCATTGTATCAAAAATCAAGCAGGATAAATTTTCAGAAATCTCTTCAGGCAAGCCTACTAAACCTTCTGCAATAACTCCCAAGCTGTAGCTTTTCCCGCTTCCTCTTTTTCCGCTTACTAAAACAATATGCGGCTTGGCAACATCCAGATAAACTGGTGTCGCAAGAGACATGACGGTCTCCATCTTGACATACTGCTTGCCGAGAAATATTGTCCCGTTTAGCCCCCATTTTTCCTTTTCACTAGGGGTGCGACCAGCTATAATCTCATAAGCCATAACAATTAAATTTAAAAAGCAACATAAAAACATTTTGTTTATGCCGTGGTGGCACAATCCGGTACTGCGGCGGTCTCGAAAACCGCTTTCCGCAAGGATTTCCCGGTTCAAATCAGACGGAGTCTGATTAAGACAAACTCTGTTTGGCGTAAATCCGGGCCACGGCGTTTATTTCTCAGGTAGAGAGCTAAGATTCTTCATAATCGTTTTCTTGGCTTTTTTTGTTATTATTCTAAGGACTTTAGGAATACGTAATTCATCAATCCTAGCAAAATAACCACTTGCCTGCTCTTTAGTTAAATTAAATCCAGTCTTCAGAAGATCGCCAGTTAATAAATCAATTTCTTTGAGCCGCTTATTTTCTAAGAATGCACCAATTCCGCGTATTATAGTCGGCGTGGGCTTGCAATTTTCTGCATCTTTCCATAAATCAGTTACATCGTCCAATCCTTCTTGCAGTGCAGTTGAAAGATACGTAGCCCACGTGCGTATATCCTTCTCGTACGACTTCATACTTGTATTATCTAAAAATATTCTGTAAGCAGCTGAAAGACCAAAATCATATAATACTGAAAGTCTATCGTATGTAAGGTCTGCTAATGTTGGATCTTCTGTTAATAGCTCTGGAATAAAGCTGTAATCATTATTACGCAGCTTCTGGGAATATGCTTCTTCTGTCTTTTGATAAGTCTTAGATTTATTTTCAGCTTCTTCAAAAGCCTCGAGAATATTATAGTGCTCAGCAATATTTTTAGACTTTTTAATGAAATGAGTTTGTAATTTTTTATATTCCTTTTCTTTTCCCTTACAATCACCATCATTCAATGTATCTTCAAGGTCGCCAGAATACAGGCCCCAAGCCATCATTTTTATATAAGATTCAAAACCTTCTTTGTTTTGTTCCTGTTCGCGTTTAGGCAGAGAATAATAAACAGCTGCTGGAGCAATTAATCCGACTTTAATTAAAGTGGTTTCATGCTTGAATGGCTTGCCAACAAGATCAGAACTTTCTTTTGCTATTTCTTCTTCTAATTTGCTGATAGTCTTTGATGCTTTTAAAAGTGCAAAATATTCTTTAAATTTAAACATTTTAAAATAAAAAAAATTATCCGCAGTTTCCGCTCGCATTCGCAGCTGCAGATTCTAATGTTTGATTGCATTCAGCCGGCGCAGTGTTGAAAGCAGAGCAGATTCCTTGTTTGTACGCTTCTGCATCTCGGCCTCCGTTGTATGTTCCTTCATTAATTATTAATGTTGGAGAGCCGCTCACACCGTATGCAGTTGATAATATTTCTTGTGCTTTCATCAAATCCAAGCCTTCATCTTCTGCGCAGGTTTCAATTTTGGCTGTGTCAACACCAGCTGCTTCTGCAGCATCTTTCCATTTAGTGTCAATGTCATTTAATGAAAGATTATTATCCACATAGAGAACATAGTCCCACCACTTGTCTTTCTGGTACTTCCAGATGCAGGCTTGTCTAATATCTTCGTTAGCTTCCTTTTCGCCGTGCAGAGAACCTACAGAATCATTATCCACATTAACTATGAAATGAGGCACGAATTCAATTTTATCCTTCAGCAGTTCAATTACCGGGAAAATTCCTTTTTCAGCCTGTATTCCGTATGGGCAGAAAGACATCACAAAAAGCTGAACAACTGGCTTGTCTGATTTTGTTACTTCCTTTGCAGGCTTTTCTTCAGGCAATTCAGGCTTCGGCAATTCTTTGTTCATATCAAAAAGCTGTCCGAAAATCAGCATTTGCCCGTCTGGACTGACGTATGCAGACGCGCTCTGCACAACAGTATTATTTTGAAGAACATCAAAATCGAGAGAATACAGCCCATTGATTTCTGCTGCATTAGTTAATTTTGCATCAAGGCCCTGAGTACTTAAAAAATTTGTTTTAATATAATCCATTGCTTTGTCTGCGACAGCGTTCGTGTCCCCTAAATTAGTTCCAGTTCCTCCAAATCCTGAAAGAGCATATCCAGCAGCAAGTCCGATTAGTATACCAATGATTAATAGGCCAATTTTAACATTGCTTATTTTTGTCTTCTTTATGTGTACATTTTCAGTACCGATGTTATGTTTAGGTTCTTTGTATTCCTCTTCCATAAGCATAAAGAGATAACAAAAAGGAATATAAAGTTTTATATTCAAGATTAAATAGTTTTTAGTAATATGGAAATTGCGCCGAAAACAATTTGGCTTAAGCTGAGAATGTGGCTCTTGCTCACGGTTTTATTTGGAATTGTTTATGCTCTCGTAGCCGTGGTCAGCTATCTCTTTGGCATTTCAAACTTTATTTTCTTTGGAATTATGGCATTTGGCTTTACATTTATGCAATATATGATTGGGCCTTACATAGTGCAGTGGTCGATGGGCGTAAAATATATTTCTGAGAAAGAAAGGCCTGAATTGCACGAAATTGTTTCAAGACTGGCGAAAAAAGCAAATATTCCGAAACCAAAAATTGGAATTTCTCCTTCGCCTGTTCCAAATGCATTTGCTTTCGGCAGATGGCTTTCAGACGGCCGGGTCTGCGTGACCCAAGGAATTTTAAATTTGCTGGACAAAAAGGAACTTGAAGCTGTTATTGGTCATGAATTATCTCATCTGAAGCATAGGGATGTTGCAGTGATTACTGCAATTTCAGTTATTCCGCTTATTTGCTGGTTCTTGGCCCGCGGAGTTCTGTTTTCAGGAAGTAGAGACAGAGGCGGAGCAGCAATAATCGGAATTTTTGCATTTGCCCTGTACTTCATAACAAATCTTCTTGTTCTATACGGCTCAAGAATCAGGGAATATTATGCAGATACAGGATCTGTTGCTCTGGGAAATGAACCTCATTATCTTGCATCAGCTCTTTACAAGCTGGTTCACGGCTCTGCAAAGGCATCACCGCAGGCATTAAAACAAATTGAAGGCATGAAAGCATTTTTTGCAAATGATGTAAGCAGGGCGCACTATGAACTTCAGGAAATTGCGCAGCTGGACTTGGACAAATCCGGCCATATTGATGCAGGCGAGCTTTCAGAGATGAAAAATAAAACAATAAAGCTTAGAGCACTAGACAAGATGATGGAAATCATGAGCACGCACCCTAATATGCTCAAAAGAATCAAGGCTTTGTCAGAGATGAAATAAATGACTTCAGACATAATTGATAGAATTAGAGCTAGTATTAAGCGGACAGAGTCTGCTTTTGAAGAAATAAAACCAAATTTAGAGGAAAAGATTCTCAAAGAGACTGCAATTATTACATACCATCGCCCTCGCATAAATGACCCTGAAGTTGAAAAGCTTAAAGGATTAATTTTTCCAAAGGGAGATGTAGAGAAATTGCAAAATAAAATTGCAATGTTTGACATCTACACGCCAAAAGAGCCGCAAGTTTATGTAGGCATTGATGAAATTGTTGAAGACCCGAAAAGAGTTCTTCGCTATGGACTTCAGCATTTA
>CAYGVN010000020.1:0-1745 GCA_964353445.1 Candidatus Woesearchaeota archaeon | reverse complement strand
ATCATGCAGGAAAAAGATGGCGAATTCTACTTGACAGATAAGCCAATACTCAGTGGAGGACATCCACTTGACCCAAGCGTTGACTTTTATATCTTTGAAGTAGAGCTGGCTCTTTCAAAGTGTGAAATGAATAAGACCTTCAAGGCTTTGTCAGAGATGAAATAATATTTTATTGTTCTTCAATTAAATTTATTCCAAAGAAAGTTTCCAGCTTCTTGGCCAGCTTTAAGTCAGGAGACCGCTTTCCGCTCTCTATCGCAGAGATGACAGAAAGCTTTTCATTAAGCGATTTGGCAAGGTCCTCCTGCTTCAGCCCCCTATTCTGCCTTGCGCCTGAAATTTTGGATGAAAAATCAGGAACAACAAATTCCTCTGGATGTGGTTTGCTCTCTTTTTGTTCAAATACTCTTTCTTTTACAACCGGCTGTTCTATAATTTTTCCCAGCTTTGCGCAGTCACAGCAAACATTAAAAATCCCATTATCGATACTTGCTCTACTTAAGCTTGCCTTTTGGCCGCAAATTTCACATTCAGCCATTAGTTAAGTCAATTAAAAATGTTTAATAATATAAATATATTCCTTTATACTGCGATGAACTTAAAAACAAGATTTTGCGTCAAATGCGGAAAAGAAACAAAAAAGCTAGTTGGCAGTCTTTGTGAAGATTGCTATTTTGAAGCAAATAAAATAAATCTGCCGCGCAGCATAACAATAGAAGTTTGCAGAAAGTGCGGCGTTGTAAACTGGAAGGGTGTATGGATAAAAACAGAATTTCCGCTGGAATATTATTTATCCCACCTGCTCATTGAAAAAGCCAGAATACCTGAAAACATAGAATTAGAAGATTTAAAAATTAAAGAATCTGGAAAAGAAAGTGTTGTTGAAGTGTCTTTAAAGATTCTCAATAAGAGATTTGAGCAAATTATTCCAGTCAGCATAGAAGTACAGAAAAGAGTTTGCCAGACTTGCAGCATCAAGGCTGGAAAATCTTACAGAGCAAAGATTCAAGTGCGGGCTGACAGGGATGTAATTTCTAAAGCTCTGGATTTTTTGCAAAAATTCAAGGAGAGCATTACAAAGATAGAAGAGCAAGAAAGAGGGATCGATTTGCTTTTTATCGACAAAGAGCCTGCCAAACAATTAGCGGCAGAGCTGAAAGCAGAATTTAATCTCAGAATGTCCAGGACAGCTGAACAATACAGCTGGGACAAGATGAAAAACAGGCCAAAATACAGGTTAGTGATACTTCTAGAGCAGAGGTAATTTTCGTCCAGAAAGGCTTTTAAATTTAAAATCAAACTCTTATTTATGTACAGAAAAGAACAGCATCAGGCTAGTCCAGTAGAGGAAATTCAGAGAGTTCGCCTTCCAAGGGGAAATCAAGTGCTTGGTATAGTTGAAACAAGGCTGGGTTACGGCAAGTCAAGAATCAGATGCACTGACGGAAAGACGCGCATCTGCCGCGTTCCAGGCCATCTCAAAAGAGAGCTCTGGGTAAGGCCGGACAATATCGTACTTATTGAGCCTTGGGAAATTGAAGGAGATAAAAAAGGCAATATTGTCTACAGATACACTCAAAACCAAGCTGACTGGCTGAAAGCAAAAGGCTATCTTAAAGGCATGATTGAAAGCGAAGAATTCTAATGGCTAAAGAAAATTTGCTTTTTGAAGAGGAAATTTTAATACCAAAAGAAAGAGTCGCGGTTCTTGTCGGGCCAAAAGGCTCTAACAAAAAAGAAATTGA
>CAYGVN010000019.1:0-12236 GCA_964353445.1 Candidatus Woesearchaeota archaeon | reverse complement strand
GCATGTTGTACTGATGGTCAAAGCAGCTTGTGTACCTGATGGAATTGAAACTTGTGTCCAGCTGTCTGCCAGAAGCATAGTCAAGCCAGCTTCACAGGCATCTCCAATTCCATCTCCATCTGAATCTTCTTGATACGGATTATATATTGTCGGGCAGTTGTCGCACGCATCTCCCAAAGAATCTGTATCTGAATTTGTTTGGGCAGGATTAAGTGCGTATGGACAATTGTCGCAGACATTTCCGACGCCATCTGAATCATAATCTTCTTGATATGGATTATAGTTTGTTGGGCAGTTGTCACAGGCATTTCCTTTTCCATCATGATCTGAATCTGCCTGGTCTGGGTTGTATGTATTTGGACAGTTGTCAACAGGGTCTTTTACGAAGTCGCGATCTTTATCTATACCATAATATATGTAAACATTACCACCAAGGTTGCTGCTCATAGCCACATCATCGATGCCATCAGCATTGAAGTCCGCGGCTCTTACTGCTGAGCCATACCATCTTGTAGGACCGAAGAGAGTTGAATCTGGTGTCCCATCAAAGCTCGAACCGCCTTGGTAAATGTACGTATAACCATACCCAACTGCACCTGCAGCCAAATCGTTATAGCCGTCGCCGTTTAAATCGCCGTTCATTGCAAGGCTCCATCCGAGGCCTGATGCATCGCCTCCAGGAATTGTCATATCCGAATACTTATCAAAGCCCGGACCTCCGCGATAGAAATATACATTATTTGGTATACCAGAAGCTGTTGATTGAAGAGCATAAACTAAATCGTTATATCCGTCGCCATTCAGGTCGCCGTCTGTTTCCAACGCCTGTAATGATTGATGGCCATCACGTGCATGGTCATTTATCACAAGGTTAAGAGCGCCGTTAAAGCTCGGACCGCCGTAATAAACATTTATCGGCACACCGAGGGAGACAACAAGGTCGTCATAGCCGTCGTGGTTTAAGTCGCTGCTGCTGCTTAAGACACCGCCGCCTGCATTTGTGATTGTTACATTAGGGCTTGAAGTACTGCCAATATTGCTTCCGCCATAAAATACATAATTTTCATGAAGACCATTGGCAGACGTGACTAAATCTGAAATTCCGTCTGCGTTTAAATCGCCATCAGTTGAAACCCCTATTCCAAATCCTTTTGCCAGAGTACAACCTGGGTCTGCTGGGCCAGATATCACTGCATCAGAGAGTTCGTCAAAGCTCGGGCTTCCAAAGTAGATATAAACTTTTCCAGCACACCACGAAGTTAAAACAAGGTCATTGCAGCCGTCGTTGTTTAAATCGCCTTTAGCTGACATAAATGATGCAAAGTATGTTTCACCTGAATGATCTTGAATTACAACATCTGCAGTGCTGTCAAAACCAGGACCGCCAAAAAACACGTAAGCTTTTCTTGTTGCAGCGCCGATAACTAAATCTTTATACCCGTCGCAGTTAATGTCTCCTGTTGTCATAATTTGGCCGAAATCAAAGTCGCCGTTGGAGATAACTACATCGTAGCTTGGAATATAAGCTTTAGCCGGCTCTGGACAGATTAAAATTATTACACCGAGAAGCACCATCACTGCTGCTAATATTTTGAAATTTTTACTATCTTTAGAAATGTTTTTGGCCATTTATTTCTACCCCTTAAGGAATTACTTTAATTTACAAAATTTTCGTTTAAATATGTTTCTTTTTAAAAAAAATCGAGGAAAGCAAAAGTTTAAAAATAAAAAAATCATAGAAAGATTCGGCCATGAAAAATAAAGTGCTTATTTTAGTTCTGATGCTGCTTGCTGTAATAGCAATTTCATCTATGTCAAAGGGAAATTTTAATATCACAGGCGCTGCAATATGGTACGGCTCTATTACAGATTTATCTCCAAAGCAGGCTGATTTCGCAGAGAACTGGACAATATTTCCAGAGAAGCCTCTGGAGCTGACAGAAAACATGGAAGAAGCTAATCTAATAGGTTCAGCATATATTCCAGAAGAAAATACTGAAAATGCTAATTTAGCTGACACTTACATCTACAAATTCTCTTCAGAATCTGCAGCCCAGGAAGCTTATAACAATTATGCTGAAAAATCTGCAGCTGACATGAGTTCACTAGGAACCCCAACTGCAATTTCAAGCGGCAGTTCTGATTCCTGTTCTGCCAGCAAAGTTGCTGTTGAAGGCTTCGGCGAATTTGCCAGAAGTGATTGCATAAAAGATAATATTGTTTACGAAGTTCAAGCAATGTCAACAACAGGCCAAGCTGAACAATATCTGCAGCACATAAACAGCGGGATAGATAATAAATTCTAAATTTATTTTTTATTTAGAAATTTTTACAGAAATAAACCTAAATTTGAAAGTTTCTGCTTGCGCTTTTCGTTTAAACTTTTAAGGGTGTCTTCAAGCCCTTTAAGTTCTTTTTTAATTGTGCCGTCGTATCTTTTTAACATACTATTCAATACTTCATCTTTTGGATTCTGGTTAAGGCCGTATTTTAAAACTTGAATTGCATCATCAGTCCCTCCAATATTATAAAATGTTTTGGCAAGATTTACGTAAGTATCTGACGTTAATTTTTGAGCTTTTTCGCGGCAAACATCAAAAGATGTTTTTATTTTGTCCAGGAGCTCTGGGTCTCCCTTATTTAATTGGTAAGCTTCTAAATAGCTCGAGATAGCATTTTGATAGTCTCCTTTATCAAAATAATTATCCCCTGTTTTTACGGAATTCTTTAATACTATTGCCATTTTTCACCTGCCTTATTGTTACTTTATAGTGAAAATATCTATATATAAATCTTTCTTTTTAGGCCTTTATAAATAAACTTTTACCCTGTTAGTAAATGCAAGTGGAGCTGTAGCCCATCTTGCAAAGCACTTCTGACGGCTCAATAAATGAGCCGTAATGTGAAAAGTAAAGTGCAAAGAACACCAGAATAGTCAGGCAAATCAATGCAAGGAAATAATTCAGTGGATATTTTCTTATGACAATTTTCAAGCTATGTTTCTGGTGATGAAAGAGCAAAGCAGGAAGAAAAATAATTGCTGCACCAAGGCCGATGTATGGGCTTTGGCCTTCAATCAAGCTGGTTGCAAGCCCCAGGCCGAATAAAACACCGCAGACTCCAAGGATAACTTCATCATCTTTATGCATCTTGAAAATGAAAGGCCTTGATATCTGCAGGAGCATGCCTGCTGCAAACAAGCTGAACAAGCCTGCGAACATTAATTTGTGGGAGAGAACTTCATCGTAGAAAAAGACAGCTGACTTCAGAGCCTCGCCGGCTCCCTGCAGGTAATGCGAAATAATATTTGCGCCGTAATTCATCCCGTGGCCTTCAAAGAGCAGGGCAATTGAAATAACAACTATCCAAGGGATAGCATGCTCTGCAATAATTGGATGTATTCTTATCTGCTTGTGGCGCAGCATTTCTTTGTAAAGCACATAGCCGATAATTACAAAGAACAGAGGAAAAAATAAATTTGGAAGATAATAGAAAAGCCTTGAAACAGATATCGCTGTCATTCCAATTGTCAGAACAATTATTATTTTTGTTATTCTTTCCATGCCAATGGCCATAACAAAATAAGAATTTCCAGTTTATAAATAAAGCGCCAAGGCACTTAAGACACGAGCGCTAATGTTGCTAACGCAACATAAAGCGCTGAGGCATTTTGTAAGCCCTAAAGGAAAATATCTGTATAGCTGTAATCCCTAAATTATCTTATGTACTTGGAAAGAAAAAAATTGCCGGGGAGTATTATAATCTTATGCTTTAACAGACTAAATACATACCTGTGACCGAAACGTTAAAATATGCCGCATGTGTATAAAAAATATGGCTAATTTAAAAAAATGCCAACAATTGATGACCGATATAAATGCATTTATTTTGACATTACAAGAACAAAAAAAAGACCTTAATGATGAATGGGTGGTTTTGAGTAAAGCATTAGCAAAAGTCGAATTAACGCCTGTTGAAAAATTATCTTGCATCGGGGCTAGAATGGCTTGTAGGAAGATTACTAACCTTTCTGTTATGCTGAAGAAAAAAGCGAAAAAATTAGAAAAAAACATACCTTAATAGCCTTTTTTGTGCGATCATAAATTTGTTAAGAAAGTAGAATCTAAAAATCTAGCCTAAACCTTCTTCTATCTTTACTAGCTCATTTAGCTTAGCAACTCTTCCCCACCAGCTTCTAGAAGTCCCTGAATTAGTTAAGATCTGGCAGAGAAGTTGTCCAAGTGCCACAATTGTCAAGAAAATAGAACAAAAAAGGGCTAGCCCTAATTAAAGGGGGTCTATAAAGACTGCCTTAAACTTCAGAGGCAAAAACAGCTTATAGAATATGGCAAAGGCCAGCTAGGTCTAATAAAAATGTTTAACACTTTCCAAAAATCCAACAAAATCCTTAGCATCTGTATATTCTTTGTCTATTTCCTTAGAATATTTGCTGTATAGCTCAATCATGCCGTCAATATTTCTTTTGTCCAGCATTTTTATAAATTTTTCAGAATAGTGGTTTCCATTTGGCAGGCTAAAGCCAAATGGCCTCCCAAAAATATTGAACAGCTCTATATTCTTGGCTATAATATCTTGAGTAAACTCTTGAGCAGCTTCTCCAGCTCCACTGCAATAGCCTAAATTAAATTCAGCCAAGGAGCTCAAATAATCTAAATAAAATCTTTCCTGCAGTTTAGCTACTTGCTTTTCAAGCCTAGCTTCTTTGCCCAAAACCATATCCTTGAAAAAATACTTTTGTTCTTCGAACATCGCCTCGCCGGCTTTTCTGCAGTGCTCCCCAAAGACTCGTTTCATTATATCTGCAAGGCCGGAGTCATTGAAAATTTCAGAAGGATTTTTAGCATATTTTTCAGCGCAGAATTTTCCCATCTCATAGAAAGGCTTCTCACAGGCAATTATTGCTTCTATTTCAGGCCTTCCCTTGTCTGCTTTTATATAAGCAGCCAGCAACCTGCTTTTCAAGTCTTCTGCCATTAAAAATTAAGTTTAAAGAAGTCTTTTAAGGATTTTGATAGAAACGCCGGGACTGGGATTTGAACCCAGAAACCCTTTCGGGAACAAGCTTTCCAGGCTTGCGCAGTACCAGATTGTGCCACCCCGGCATAATTTAAAATTCAGAAATCTTGTTTATAAGCTCTCCGATTTAGAGATTAAATCTCTCTTTTATTTACAAGCCCACCAGAATATTTTGCAAGATACTTTATAGGATGTTTAGGTTTACCATAAATGAATTCTGTTCCTTCAAAATGCTTAATATCGCCTGACCAACAATTTGCATATACATAATAATAATCTTTTGACTTATATTGCTTAGGTCCTCTGAATGGCGCATCAATAGGAACTGCTTTCAAAGCTTCTCTTAAAAAATTAACAACTTCTTTGTATTCCTTTTTAGTACTCTTATACTCTCCGCCATAGCTCATTGCCCAGATAGGTTTCCAGAACCCCCTGTACTCTGGATATAGTTCAGAAATAACTTCAAAGCCTTGAAACGGCTCGCCTCCAACATATTGGTCGATGTAGCATAAATCAAAAGTTTCAAAATGCGAGACATGCGGAGCAACTTTTCTTATTCCGTATTCTAATTCTTCGCTTGCTCCTTTTGCCCATGAACTCTTCTTAGCTGCCACTAAAAAATTGGCAAGTTTCTTAAGACTGGTTTTCATTTAACTATTAATTAAAGATAAAAATAAAAACTTATCCTCTGCATCTATCTCTTTTTACTTAATAATTCTTTAATCGCGTCTCTTCTCGCTCTGGTTATTCCTTCTTCTGTTATGATTCCAGCAATGTATTTTGCTGGCGTTACATCAAATGCAGGATTAAGTGCTTCAGAACCAGGTGAACAGACTAGAATCTCTTCAATATTTCCATTTCTAGTAGGGCCTTTTTGATATAAAACTTCATCCTGGCTTCTTTCTTCAATTGGTATGCCCTTGCCAGACTTGCAGTTCAAATCAAATGTCGAAGTCGGTGCAGCAACATAAAAAGGCACGCCAAATTCTTTTGCAACAATTGCTTTTTCAAGTGTTCCTATTTTATTTGCAACATCACCATTTGCTGCAATCCGGTCTGCCCCAACAATCATTATGTTAACTTTTCCCTGAGACATATAATAAGCTCCTGCATTGTCAGGTATAATGCGGTGAGGCACTCCTTCATTTTTAAGCTCCCAGGCAGTCAGCCTTGCTCCTTGGCTTCTTGGCCTTGTCTCATCAACATAAACAAAAACTTTTTTTCCTTTTCTGTGAGCAGCATAGATTGGGGACAAAGCACTTCCACCGCCACCAACAAAGGCAAGCTCTCCTGCATTGCAATGAGTTTCTACACCAAACCCGTCTTCTATTAATGGCTCTCCGAGTTCGCCCATTCTTTCACAAGATTTGACACCTTCATCTGCAACTTTTTGCGCTTCTATGACTGCTGCTTCTCTAGGATTTTCTGATTTCTCTGCAGCATTAAAAACACGATTCGTAGCATAAAATAAATTCCTTGCAGTCGGTCTTGTTGCTTCAATATCTTTCTTGGCCTTTTCAACATAATCCCAGGAAATTTTGGACTCATCAATAGAACTAAAGAAATAATTTTTAGGGGCTTCTAAAATTGCCTGTGCCATACCGTAAGCAGCTGTTCCTTCTATTGCTCCAGCTCCTCTTGTAACCATAGTTTTTATGGCCTTACAGGTGTCAAGATAAGTTTTTGCCTCATAAATCTTAAATTCAAAAGGTAAGAGATTCTGCTCTATTAAAAATACAGACGAGCCTTCCATCCAAACAGTTCTGTAATCTTTGCCGTTAACTTTCATGTAATTATCAACTATAAGATAACTTTAAAAATTCTTCCAGCAGTCATAGTATTTTCTGAGAACTGCCAGCTTTGCCATGTCCAAATCTGCTGTAATCAGGCCTTCTTTTTTCTTTATTTTGGCCAAGGCTCTCAGAGGAGAGTAGATGCAGCTTTCTGCCAAAGTTTTGCTTGTGAAGGCGTCGCAGAGCACAAAATATACAATATTTTCATAAGCCCGCACATGAGGCAGCTTGCGTGTAACTTCTCTGTCTCTATTGTAGTCTCCTTCAAAAACAGGGCAGAATATTATTTTCGCGCCCTCTTGCTCAAGCTTTCTAATCAAAAGAGGAAATGCTATGTCCCAGCAGTCAATTATGCCAATCTTGCCAAAGCTGGTCTTTACTGCGCGGTCTCTGTGGCCGGGCGTCACTTTCTTCTTTTCAGTTCTCCACAAATGCTCTTTCCTGTATTCGTATTTTATTTTGCCTTTGCTGTCCACCAAGAAAACTGCATTGAATATTTTTCCGCGCTCTTTGACGTAAGAGCCGAAGATGCAATATATTTTTCTTTGCCTGCATCTTTCCTGTATCTGCCTGATGTACAGATGAATGTTTGTAAGTTTAGTTTCATCAAAACCCAGGCTAACTTCTGGAAAGCAGACAATTTTTGCCCGCTTTCTTGCTGCCTTGTCAATAAAGCTTAGAATTGTCTTGAGATTTTTATCAATACTGCCTGTAACCTTGATTTGCGCAGCTGCAACTTTGACCATTATATATATTTAATATATATAAGATATATAATTTTCGCACTGCTCATTCCTCAACAATCTTAACAATATCAACAATGCCTTTCTGACTGCGTATTTTTTTAATTTCTGAATTTGTTAATTCGTGGTCAAAGAGAAGACTTATATCTCCCCAGGCAGAAAACACATTCCCAATAACTGGAACAATTCTATTAATAGCCCTGTAAACTTCCATCATCCTTACTGATTTATTATAATTTACTTCATATGTGACTGCTGAGTTTTCATATACGGCATCACATTCAAACATTTTTATTTCTCCTGAAGTTCAGGCGGGAGCAGAATTGGAATTCCGTCTTTTATCGGATAGACGTATTTGCATTTCTTGCAGGTCAAAGTGTTTTTCTTTTTGTCGTAGATTAAATCTGCCTTGTCAACTGGACAGCAGATTATATCCAGCAATTCCTTTGGCAAATCACGGCTTTCTTCACTTTTAGTTGCCATATATATTATATATATATAGACTATATCTTAAAAGCTTTTTTCAACTTCAACTACGCAGTCATCTAAAAATTTTATATTGTTTAATTTAGATGGAATTAAAGAACCTATCCTGTTCAAAGGGCTTATAATGCCTCTCGCATAAGAAGGCACAATTTCTAAATAATATTTTTTGATTGAATTGTAAGTTAAGATGTCTTCTTTTCCAAGAGCTCGGACAATATGCACTGTCAGGTCTTCCATATTCATTTCTTTAATGCAGCATTGTGCAAACTCAGCTGTCTCTGGCTGCCACTGAGCTAATTTGCTGTCTACCCATAGTTCAGTTAGCATATGCAGGAACGGAAATTTTTCTGCTGCTCTGCCCCAGCAGGCATAGACATATCCTCTGCCTGTTCCGGCATAATTTTTCTCAGCCAAATCATCAACTATCTTATGTGCTTTTATTCCCCGTGCAAATGGAATGTATCTTTTGTCATGTTTTTCAAAATATTTTTCTATCTTGTCTCCGCACGAATGACTTTCTTTCTCTGATATAAAACCGTTTGAAAAAGAGCATATATCTGGGAAAAGCATTCCAGCTATATACATTGGATTTTCAGATACTTTTCTCCCGACTGCTGTATGAAAAAAATGAAACATATAAAAAAAGACAAAAGAAAGGCATTAAAATTTAATGCCTTTATAGACCCTGAATCCGCCTTTCTTGGCAATTGTTTCTGTCTTTGAAAATATTTTTTTCATCTCTTCAAACAAAACTGCCCCTCCTTTTTTATGGCGGGCTACAACCTGTAGGCTTCCTCCTTTGTTCAAATGCTCAATTGACTGCTCAATCATTTGCAGGCAGATTTTCCTGCCAGCTGCCATCGGAGGATTCAGAAGAATAGCATCAAACTTTTCATTTGCAACAGGTTCGTATAAATTTCCCTGTCTGACTTCTGCATTTTTAATCCTGTTCATTTTTACATTTTCAATTGCCAGCTTTGCTGCCCGCTTGTTAATATCAATAAGAATAATTTTTGATTTTGGAGACCTCTTGGCAGCAACAATTCCAATCATGCCGTAGCCGCAGCCCAAATCCAAAATTTTTCCTTCCTCCGGCAGCTCTGATTTTTCTGCAAGCAGTTTTGAAGCCTTGTCAATTTCGCGGGCTGAAAAAACTCCGCTTGCTGATTTGAAGATTAAATTAAAATTAGCAATAGTTGTTTTTATCAAATATTCAATATATTTTGCTTTCGGGCTTTCTGTATAATAATGCTCTGCCATCTCAATTTTTCCTGTCGGCAGACATGCGAATTTGCATCACGCCAACTTTTGCAAATTCTAGCTTGTCTTCCATTTTAAATTACAACTACATCTGTCTTGACTGCAAGGCCTTTTTCAGCTTTCTGAATTTCTTCTGAGCTCATTTCTGCTATTCCAAGACCTATTAAATTGCTGTCCAAATCAAAAATTGCAGCTGTGTCATTTTTGTTTATATTGTCGGAATAAGCTATAATTCCCGGAGCAAAAATCGGCGAGCCGTGGCAGACTCTTGCAATAACTTCTGAATCAATGTAGACTTTCGGCAGGTGCTGGACACATTTTTCAGGAGGCAGGATAAATTTTTTGATGTAAATATCGCTTCTTGTCTTGATGTAGCGTTTGTAATTTGACCTGACAGCTTGAAGCGTTACAGAGTCCTCGATTTTCAGAGGGCCGGACTGTATTCTTCTGAGCTCAGACATGTGTGCTCCGATTTTCAAATATTCTCCTATGTCATGGCAGAGCTTTCTGATGTAAGTCCCTGCCTCGCAGCCGACTTCGAACCAGGCATCTTTGCCTTCAAGCTTTTTCAAAACCAGCCAGTAAATTTTTCTTTTCCTCAGAACTCTTTTGACAGCAGATATTCTAGGAGGCAGCTGCTCAATTTCTCCTGTGAATTTTTTGAAAGCATCTTCAATTTGTTCTTTTGTAATATCATCGTGCAGATGCATTTTTCCCTCGTAAATCTTGCCTGCAGTAGTGAGCACTGACAGAACTTTTACTGCTTTTCCTATTCCAATCGGCAGAACGCCAGTGACCATCGGGTCGAGAGTGCCTGCATGGCCTGCCCTGGGCGTCTCAAGAATATTTCTTATTTTATTCACGCAGTGGATTGACTTCGGACCAGCCGGCTTGTCCAGGTTTATGATTCCGAAATTCAACAGCTCTTCAGCTGTCCGCCTCTGAAGATTTCTTATTCTGCCTCTCTGCTTGAAGATTATTTTTTCCTCTTTTAGCTCAAACGGAAGCTTGTGCATGCAAGAAATTAAGAATTATTGCTTTTTAGACTTTGCTTTCAGCTTTAAATGGATTCGGGTTAAACAGCGGCTCTGCTGCTTTAAAATTTTTAATAACTTCATCAACTGCCTCTGGGGTCCATGCAGCTATATTTTTCCACATATATCTCCTGTTATGGTAAACTGAAAAACCAATATTTAGTCCATTATAAATTAGGTTTAAATTATCTTCAATGTATCTTTCGGTGCCTTCGACCATATCTTTTTTCAGTTCAGCTAATTTCTTATTTGCCTTCGATGCAACATTTTTTAAGAAATTTTTACTGCGTATTTCAGAAAGCGATGGCTCGCAATATCCGCACTCGTTTAAAAATTTCATAGCAAAATATTTTTTTGGTTCTTTTTGTATTTTCTTGTCAGCCATCTTATCTGTAAAATCTTTTATTTTAGCATATTTTTCATTCTCAGATAAAAGTTGCTCAGAACATTTTTCCTTTGCTTCTTTAATTATTTCTGAAAGAGTTCGTTTATCCTTGAGCAAATCAATCGTGTATCTTGAAGACATTCCGCATTCATCAAACTCTTCTGGCTGGTCGATTTTTAATCCGTATTTGATTTCCTTTTCCTCAGCAGGCTTGATGTGCTGTTTTATTATTTCATGAGCCTGCTTAATGTCAGAAGATGACTCTTCTGCAATACAAAAACAAATGTTTTCTTCAAAACCGCTAACTTCTAAAATATATGGCGCTATTTTTTTACTTCCATATTCAAATCCTTTTTCCTCAAGAAGTTTTGTGAGCTGTTTATACCGGGTATCATCTCCAATGGGTAAACTTGCATTACGGGCAAGAATATCTAAGTATGCTATCTCATAATTGTTGAAATTTGTTAAATATTTTACTTGTTCAATTTCTTTTCTGGCATCATTTAAATTACTATCCAAGAGATCTATGCGCTTCTCATATTCATCTAGAATCTCTTTTTTAGTTTCTTCATTTTTTTGGAGTATAAATGCCGGCTTTAATTCTTCTATTTCCTTAAGAACAGCTTCGATTGACATGCATTAAATACTGACTAGAAAACAATTTAAAAGTTCTGATGCGGTCTTTTCTTTCTTTTCTTTGGTTTTTACCACCAATAATTTTTTCTTATATATTCCAAAACCCTTGAAATGTAAAGTTATCTCTGTTTCATGTTCGCCGTCTCCCCACTCATCAGATTTCCAGTGCGGTTCTAGCATTTTAACAAATGCGTTTTCAAGTTTTGGCTCTAATTTATTTTTGGCATTTGGTAAATTCTTTTGAAAATAATCCCACATATACTTTTCTAAATTAATATCATGATATGGCTGATATTTTGATTCTTCTCCTGTGATATATTCAACTACTCCATCAATAATTTCTCTATGAACTAATTCTTCAATTGTTGGCAGCATTATATTTTTAGTTGTGGTAGAATAATAAAGAAGTGTTTCTAAAATATCTCTTCTATATTTAGATTCTCTACATTCTTTTTTGAAATCTGAGCCTATTTTTGACATCCATTATATATAGAGTTGTAGAAGAGATAATTATTATTGACAAAAAATTGGCAAGAGTGTTGTATCTTAAATGGAAGTTTATGTATTTTGTATTAAACAAAAATCATTCTTATCCATCCGCCTAAATAATATGTCACAAATATGACACATATTGCTATTGTTATGTGCTCTGTAACGACATTTACTGGATTTGTATTCTGCTCCTGCGCGATTTTGAAGCTGAACATGCCGAGCAGCAGCAGCCCCCAGATTACGCTCACGAGCACAGCTGTTGAGAATTTCAGCAATAGAATTGGAACAACAAATGTCATTGCAACTGCAAATTTTGAAGCAAATGTTGAAAGTGTTGCTCCCCAGATCTCTTTTGTTTTTTTCCTCTGCG
>CAYGVN010000018.1:0-12271 GCA_964353445.1 Candidatus Woesearchaeota archaeon | reverse complement strand
TGGCGACTGGAGAGTTGCACTTAAAATCGCAGAGGAAGTTGCAAAACAAAAAATCTATACTTTTGATTCTTATATTGATGCAATTAAGACAGGGATCAGAACCGGCCTTGCGTATACAACACAAGGCGTTGTATCAGCTCCTCTGGAAGGGATTGTTGATGTTAAAATTAAAAAAAGGCAGGATGGTATGCCTTACATCGCAATATATTTTGCAGGCCCAATCAGGGGAGCTGGTGGCACGCACCAGGCACTTTCAATTCTGATTGCAGATTACGTACGCAGAAAATTTGGAATAGGACAATATGACCCAACGCCAGAAGAAATAAAGAGATATTATACAGAAGTAACTGATTATTTTGAGCGGGTAGAAAGAAAGCAGTACAAGCCAACTGAGCTTGAGATGGAATTTTTGATTACTCACGTTCCTGTTGAAATTAACGGCGACCCGACATCTGAAATAGAGGTTTCAAATTACAAGCGTCTGCCGAGGGTGGAGACAGATAAAATCAGAGGAGGGCTTGCTCTTGTCCTCACAGACGGGCTTCCGCTGAAAGCTAAAAAACTGTGGAGAACTTTGCAGAGATGGGCGTCTGATTTCGGGCTTGAGGAATGGAAATGGCTTGAAGAATTTAATAAATTGAGAGACAAAATCAGAGCAAGCCAGTCAAAGCAGGAAGAGAAAGAAAGTGATGTCAAGGTAAAGCCGGATTTCTACTATCTTTCTGATATGGTTGCGGGGAGGCCTGTTTTTGCATATCCTCAAAGGCCGGGAGGCTTCAGGCTAAGATACGGGCGCACGAGAACCACAGGACACGGCAGCTGGGCGATTTCTCCTCTCACAGCCTGTGTGCTGAAGGATTACCTTGCAATCGGAACCCAGCTAAAAGTCGAGCATCCTGGAAAATCAACAGCTCTTACAATGTGCGATTATATTGACGGCTCGATTGTCAAATTGCAGGACGGCTCTGTTGTCAAAGTTGAGAATGAAGAGCAGGCAGCTGCAGTTAAAAATAAAATAGAAGAAATTATTTTCTTGGGCGATATTCTTATTTCACACGGGGACTTTGTAGAGCAGGCATTTCCGCTGATGCCATCTCCTTATGTTGAAGAGTGGTGGGCTTTAGAGCTTAAAGAAGCGCTGAAAGGAAAAGATATACCACAAAACATTTCAAAAATTTTAGAAAATCCAATCAAGACAAAGCTTTCTTTCAAGGAAGCTCTTGAAATTTCAAAAACATATAATGTCCCTCTTCATCCAGCATGGATATTTTTCTGGAAAGACTTGCCAATTGAAAATTTAAAATTTCTCCATACAGCACTGAAAGAAAAACAAATACCAAACACGCCGGAAATAAAATCAGCTTTAGAAATTATTGGAGCTCCGCATACAATTGCAGATGAAAAAATAATTTTTGATGATGAAATATTTGAAAGTCTGCAATTTCAGCTAAATCCTGGTGTTGAATTCCCTGATGTTCAGAAATCATTAGATGCAATAAATCAGCTTTCTTCAATTAAAATAGGAGACAAAGCAGGAACAACAATCGGCGCCCGCATGGGACGGCCTGAAAAAGCAAAGCTGCGCAAGATGAAGGGAAGCCCGCATATTCTTTTTCCAGTCGGGAGTGCAGGAGGAAGGTTAAGGTCCTTCCAGTCAGCTCTCGAAGCAGGAAAAATTCTTTCTGACTGGCCGGTATTTATCTGCGAACAGTGCAACAGAACAACAATTTATCCAAGATGCGAAATCTGCGGTTCAGCAGCAGCGCCTGGAAAAACAAAATCAAAACAATCATATGAAAAACGTCAGCTGGATATCAAAGAATATTTTGACAGCGCCTTGAAAGTTCTACAGCTGAAAGAAGTTTCGCCCCTTATCAAAGGAGTGCGGGGAATGTCCAATAGAAATCATATAACAGAGCATCTTTCAAAAGGAATTTTACGCGCAAAATACGGATTGCATGTAAACAAAGACGGCACAATAAGATATGATATAACTGAACTGCCGTGCACGCATTTCAGACCAGTTGAAATCGGAACTTCAATTGAAAAATTAAAAGAAATGGGATATACGCAAGATGTACACAACCTGCCTCTTGCAAATTCAGAGCAGATTTTAGAGCTCAAGCCGCAGGATATAATCCTGCCAAGCTGTCCAAGCTCTGTTGAAGAAGGTGCAGATAAGGCCTTGTTAAAAGTTTCAAAATTTGTTGACGATGAGCTTGAAAATTTGTATAAATTAGAGCCCTATTATAATTTAAATTCAACTTCTGATTTAATTGGCCATCTCGTAATCGGGCTTGCCCCGCACACAAGTGCAGGAATACTCGGCAGAATTATCGGCTTCTCTGCGACACAGGCTCTTTTTGCCCACCCATACTGGCACAGCGCGTGCAGAAGAGACTGTCTCGCTTATGACACAACTGTACCAATTTATAACGGAGAAACTTGGAATCTTGTTAAGATAGGAGAGCACGTCGAAGCGCTAAAGCCGCAGGAAAAAGCAGACCAATTTGGAACACTTAGCGCGCGAGCCATGGGTCAATACACCTTAGCTTTCAATTGCAAAACAAACGCAATTGAAGTAGCGCCAATACTCCTATTCACTAAACATACTCCCTCTCAAATATTAAAAATTGAGCTAGAAGATGGAAGAACAATTAAAGCAACAGCAAGCCATAAATTTCATACTAAAGCGAATAACAATTTAATAGAAAAGCGAGCTTCCGAGCTGAGAGAAGGAGATTCGCTTATTACACCATACACATTAAACATCCCTGAGCGAGATGTTAAAGAGATAGATTTAGAGAGGCACTTTAGTTCGCGGTCAGATGTGATGGTAAGGGAGATAGCACCTTGTGTAAGACGGCTTATAAAAAAATTAGGCGGACGAACAAAAGCTTGTAAACTATTAAATTTAAATAGATCGTTGCTTAATAATTACTTATCGAGAAATTCGATTCCCTTACCGCTTTTGCTAAAATTAATTTCATCAGCAAAACAATCGATGAATTTACCAAAGAAGCGGTATCTTGGAATAGCGCGGGATGATGTTAAGGTGCCACATTTAATTCCGCTTAATAATGATGTTTTAGAGCTGATAGGACTTTATGCTGCAGAAGGCTGCGCGAGGGCAAGGCAAACAGAGAAAGGGCTTTATCAAATATCCATAGCCAGCTGCAATAAAAATTTAAAAACAAAAATTAAAAAAACAGTTAAAAAATATTTTAATTTAGTTCCGAGCTGCGAAACGCCAGATGCAGTTATTTTTTCTTCCAGAATTTTTTATGAATTTTTTGCTGATATTTTAAAAGCAGGCCAAAAAGCCAGGCAAAAACGCATACCAAACACTATTTTGACTCTCCCAAAAGAAAAATTAGCATCATTTTTAAGAGGTTATTTTGAAGGCGATGGCAGCGTAAGCCTTGATGAGTTAAGAGTTGCTTGCGATTCAGTGAGCGACGGTTTGCTGGCTGACCTGCAATTTGCTTTAGCAAGATTCGGCATATTTACTAAAAAATATACTTATAAAAAAGCGCCAGGACCAGCTGTCCGAGCTTTCTATGAAAAAAAAGGCAGGGAGATTCCGCAATTTGAAATAACAAAATTAACTATACCAAGCAATTTTTGCTACAAATATGCAGCAGAGATTGGTTTTATTTCCGATAGAAAAAAGAAAATTCTAACCACAATTTTAGATAAAATACATTTAAGAGGCATGAAAATACAAAGCGATGAATATTTTGCATATCCGAAAATAAAGAAAATTGTGCCGTGCGGAGCTGAGATAACTTATTGTTTAACTGTAAACCCACATCATAATTTTATCGCCAACGGGCTTGTAGTGCATAATTGTGATGGTGAAGAGCTTGCTGTAATGCTCGTTCTTGATGCATTCCTAAATTTCTCCCGCCAGTATCTGCCTGACATCAGAGGAGGGCGGTCTATGGATGCTCCTCTTGTTCTTACAACAATTCTTAATCCTCAGGAAGTAGATGATGAAGTTTATGATGTAGATACTTCGTGGGGCTATCCTCTTGAATTTTATCAGGCAACATTAGAGTACAAGCCTCCAGCAACAATTAAAATCGAGCAGGTCAGGGACAGAATCGGCAGGCAGGAACAATACGAAGGCTTTGGCTATACGCATGAAGTCAGCAATATAAATCATGGCGTTTGTCTTTCTGCATACAAAACACTTCCGACAATGCTGGAAAAACTTGAAGGCCAGCTCGAGCTTGCCAGAAAAATAAGAGCAGTCGACCTCGCTAATGTTGCCGAGCTGGTGATAGAAAGGCACTTTATCAGAGACATAAAAGGAAACTTGAGGAAATTTACCCAGCAGGAATTCAGGTGCATAAGCTGCAATGCAAAATACAGGCGTCCACCTTTCTCCGGGATATGCACTGCCTGCAAAGGCAGGCTTGTATTTACAATTGCAGAAGGAACAATTAAAAAATATTTAGAGGCTTCATTAAAACTCGGCCAGCACTGTCCTCCTTACCTGCAGCAGGCTCTCAGCCTGCTCAACCTCAGGATAGAATCTATCTTCGGCAAGGAAGCCACGAAACAAATAGAGCTCAAGACTTGGTTTGGTTAAAATGTCATACGAAGCATATATCTCTGATCTGGATGCGACATTATTGGATATAGCAGAGCCGTACAGAAAGTATGTTACACTCGAAGCAATCAAACAAAGCGGCTCAGATTATATTCCCATAATGGAAGAAATAAATTTTATGTGGTTCGGAGTTAAAGACAGAGATAATTATATTGAAAGCAACTGGAGAATACCTAAAGAATCATTTTGGAAAAATCTTGAGAAGGCATATATCTGGGAAACCGCTAAAAATAACATTACCATCTACAAAGATGTAAATGTTTTTAATGTACTTAAAGAACAAGGCAAGAAAATAGCAATAATGACTGAATCCAGAGAAGATTTAACTGAGAAAAAGCTCGAACTTATGAATATAAATTTTGATGATGTAATTTGTGTAAATAATAAACGCAAACAAGGTGCAAACGCTTTATCAAGTCTCCTTAAAAAATATAATTTAAATCCAAATCAAGCAGTGTATGTTGGGGACATGGATGTTGATATAGAAATTGCAGAAGCTGTTGGATGCCAAGGCATAATAATGGATAGAGGCATACATAATTTCAATAAAATGCTTGCACCGAGAATCAAAAGCTTAAATGAACTATTAAATTATACTTGATTATGGTAAAAATACGCTGTCCAAACGGGGAGGAAAAAGAAGTTGAGGCCTGCAGGAACTGCCCAAACCCCTGCCTGCCCCATCCAATCAGGCATTCCCTCCTTAAGGATAGGGATAAAGTACGGTCTAAAAAGGAAAAGCCGACTTTTGGAATTACAAGCCTGACTTCAAACTGCATTCGCCAGTCTTACTACAAGCTGACAATTGAAGAAGTCCATAATTTAGAGAAGCTGTGGGCATTTTCAAGAGGCCAGGCAATCCACACATTCATAACACAAACCCTGAAAGATGAAGAAAAAGAAATTTTTGTCAAAAAGGATTTTCCAACTTTCACAATTTTAGGTTTTATTGATGCAATACATGACGGCATTATTTATGAATTTAAAACAACTCATGATATTCCGGAAAATCCGCAGAGCCACCACGTCCTGCAGGGCCAGGCATATTATTCTCTTCTAAATCCTGAGCAGCAGGCTAAGATTAAAAAAATACTGCTGATTTATTTGAGCATGCAGAAGATTAAAACATTTGAAGTTCCAAAGCGGGACATTACAGGCTGGCTGTACGTAAGAGCCCAGCAGCTGACAAATGCATTAAAAACAGAAATCCCTCCTGAAAAAGAAGTCACATGGCTGTGCAACTACTGCGATTTCGAGAAGCTCTGCGATGAAACAATTGAGAAGTAGCATGGAAAAAAAGGAATTCGTAAAGCAATTCATAAAAGATGCTATAGTCTCTTTCGTATACTGGACAGCAATGCTGAGCCCATACATGATTTTCATTGTAAAAACCAGCTTTGATCAATATATTGCATGGGTAGGCATGCAGGCAATCCTAGTGCCTCCGCTTGGCGCAATATTTTCAATAATTGCAAGAAAATTAAAAAAATAAAGTGCAAAAATATAATTTTTAATCAAAAAAATGTAGTTTATGCATATACGTAGTCTCCACATTTTTGGCAATAGAAAATATTTCTCTCCACACCACACATATATTCCTTTGCCTTTACCATCGGCTTCCCGCAATGTCTGTGATAAATTTTTTCAAAAATGGAAGATTCATTTGGCTCAATCTCGCTATTTTCTCTTTTGAAGTCATCGTCTATTATCTTCCCTTTCAAATCATCTAAGTTAAACACCATTTTAGAGGCATTTAAAGCTGATTCTTTAAAAGCATTGCGCTCCCCAGATCCATCTATGAAATTTTAAAAGCATAAGAATTTAATATTCAAGTTTACACATATTAATTATGGTGACCACATTAGATATCATCGCAATTGCAGCAGTAATAGGATTAGTTTTGATTGAGCTTTTGCCTGAAAAGCCGCAGAGATTCTTGTGGGGCATCTTATTAACTACTTTTGGAATTTTACCCTTGCTGAATATGTACAACGTATTCGGGTACGATATCTATTCTTATAATATGACGGGATTTATTGCGCTGTTCATCGCAATTGTCTGTGGGGAGCTCTTATTCACAGAAGGATTGAAAGAGCAAAACAATTACCTTAAACTAGTAAGTGTGATTTTCGGCTTAGTCATTATTCTAATAACATCAATTGATTGGATGCAGGACTTCAATGCACTCAGCTTTCAATTGCCGCCTTATTCACCTGCAATTAACTTTGCAATCTACATGGTCGCAGGCGTGCTCACAATTATCGGAGCATCCAAGGCAGGCGCATAATTATTATTGAAACAAAATAGCTAATCTAGCTTCAAGTAATGCGAGTAGTATGTAAAGAACCATACTGCGATGATGCCTATTACTATTGATACAAAAGCGCTTAAGAGACTCTTGCCGATTATGATATCTAATATCTCCCAAATGCCTCGCCAGATAGGCACAGAAACAATAAGAATGAGAACTTCAAGCAAAATTCTTCTGTGGTGAATTTTAATTTTTCCCCCGCGCTTTCCAGTAGCCATAAATCAATTTACTAAAATACAATATTTAATGCTTTCTAGACGAAGTAAAATATAATGGGTATCACAAGACAGCCCATTGCATGAATCCTTTTTATCCCGACTTTTGGTGCGATTATGCCGATTGATGTTGCAACAGATGCGATGAACAAGCCAAGCGGTCCTGAGAAAACAGCAATAAGAGCCAAAATAAAAATAATTATGCCAAAACTGATTCTTCTGTAATTGAATCTGCTTATGTTCTTTGCAAATAATTTTCCAATCTTCAGGGTAAGAGCAGCAGATATCCCGACAACCAGGAAGCTTACAGCCAGCAGGACAAGATAAGCATGCCAGTCCAGGCTCAAAATCTGCTGGACAGCAGCCATCACGCCGCTCCTCGCTTTGTTCAGCAGAAATGAAGTTGTCAGGACAAACAAAGCAGCTACTGTATTTATCCCGCCGATTATTATCATATATTTTTCATCATCCCTGAATTTGTTGAATCCCTGCGCAATAAGAGTTGCCTGCGCAGGCCCGATTGCAGGCATCACAGATACAAGAGCAGCAGAGAGCATAGACTTGAGGTAGCACCACAAATTTCCAAATCCGCCAAAATTTATTTTATCATCAAATTTCTGTTTTACTATTTTTTCATTTTTCTGCACGCTGATAAGTAATGTACTGATACCGAAAAATCCAGATAATAATGGAAATAACGGCTGTTTGACAGACAAGTTGTTCAAAACAACAAGACCTAAAACTCCTGACAGCATGAAAATAAGTGCAGCCCATATTTTTTTCTTCAGGCCTTTTTCAATTAAAACAAAAATAATTGAAACAGCCAGAACAATTGGAGCAACAGCATAATTCAAATATGGAGCAGAGAGTACAATCAGCAGATAAAACAAAGGAAGAAAAGCCAAGCCTACCAGGAAGGCGCCTACACCTCCAACAACAGTCAGCTTGAGGGCTTTGTAGCCCTCTCCTTTCAACAGCAGCTTGTGCCCTGGCAGGACAGAAAGAGCTGTTTCTTCTTCCGGCGCTCCGAGAAAAATAGAAGGAATAAAATCAAAAAAGCTCTGGCTGCAAATCATTGAGATAAGAAATACGCAGAGTCCGAGCATAGAAAAATAGTTTCTCAAATAATCTATTCCGCCGACAAGTATGATGGCAACTGTATTTGCATGCAGGCCAGGCAACAAGCCTGCTACAATTCCAGCTGCGCAGCCAAGCAGCAAAGCTAAGATAATTTCAAACATTGCATTTCACGCAAACAATTTCATCAGCAACAATTTCCAGATCCCCTTCATACTCCTTGACCTGGCCCTTTACCTGTATTTCGTCTCCTGTGTAAACTTTCTTTTCTGGATTTTCAAATAAAACAATGCTAATTTTTCCGCTTCCATCATCCAAGTCAATAAAGCTGACCTTTTCCTTGTATGTTGCATCTCCAACAACACCTTGAACAATGACCTTTTCGCCGATATGCTGTCCAACCTCAGCAAGTTCAATAGCTTTTGGCTCAGTAAATACAGCAACCACAAGGAGAATAAATATCCCGATCAGCGACCAAACCAGCGCCAGCTTCAAAAAAGTATTTTCCTTCATATTATTTTCTCAGCTATACGAAAATATAAAATTTAATTTTCTTGAACAAACAAATCTATATATATTCTCAATCTGTTCCTCTACTTTTCAGAGGTGTGAGATTTGCCCGAAGAAATAGAGAACATAATTAACGAGCTTACAGAAAAAAACCAGCATAGAGCTAATTTGGCTCCAGTTTTTATAAAAGCAATTGGTTTAAACGATGCCTGGTATCAAGCGCTTCAAAAAGTTATTGAAGAAGGCCATGTTTATCCGATTACAGACGGCAGTTACAAAGGCCAGAAAAGATTGGAATTTGATTTTGTAGTTCTAGACATTAAAAACCCTGGCATGCGACCGCTTGCACCTACAGTGCCAGAAGGACTTGGCGCACAGCCTCCTACATCTGATGATTACATATACGACTATTTCTTGGAATATGTAATGGCTGCCAGAGAAAAAACAGCAGTAGAAGATTACACCTACGGCGAGCGTTTGGTCCGACCAAAAGTAAGGGTACCTCTTAGCGATGAAAATTTTGAGAAATTAAAAACAGCAGAAGATATAGTTTCCTTATTCGGAAAAGTTAAGCAAGATGAAATGTTGGGAGAAGACGGCAAAACTCATTTTAAAAAATATTTAGAGATTCCTCTAAATGTAAATCAAATTGATAATATCATCGAGCGCTACAAAACAAAAGGATTTGGCTCGAATCAAACAACAATGGAAATCGCGATGCCCTCAGATGTAAGTCTAGTAGATCCTCCTTGCTGGAGAATATTGGACACAAGAATAAGATACAACAAATTACATTTCATGGTTTATTTCAGGTCTTGGGATTTGTATCAGGGCTTTCCAACAAATCTTGGAGCAATACAGCTGTTGAAAGAGCACATGGCACAAGAAATAGGCGTTGAAGATGGTGATTTAATAGCAGCAAGCAAAGGCCTGCATATATATGACCATTCTTGGCTGCCTGCTTTAATTAGGACTCACAAATACAAATCAAATAAAACTCAGAGCAGTGAGCCGGCCACAAAGGAATAAAAATGGAAGTAATTGGAATTACTGGGCCAATAGCATCTGGCAAAGGGGAATTGGCTGAAAAATTAAAATCAGACGGATACGCATACATAGCTCTTTCTCAGTTTTTGAAAGAAGAAGCCCGCAAAAGAGGTATGCTCGAATCAAGAGAAAATTTAATTGCATTAGGCAACTACCTCAGAGCGCACTGCGGAGGCGGAATATTAGCAAAAAGAGCTCTGGAGCGGATACAGGCATCCCAGCAGGATAAATGGGTAATTGACGGCATTAGGCATCCGGAAGAAATTAGTGTTTTGAAAAATAATTTAGAAAAATTTACTTTAATAGCTATAACTGCTCCGCAGGAAATTAGAATAAAAAGAGCATTAGAGAGAGCAAAAACAAGCGACCCGTCTATCCAGCAAGAACTAATAAAAACAGATGAGCGCGATAGAGCAATTGGCATAGATGCCTGCATAAAAAGCGCAGATTTTGTGATAAACAATGAAAATAAGACAATACTTGATTTACACAAGGAACTTAATGGTATCATAGAAAAGCAAGTCTTTTCTGGGACACAGAAACCAGAGGTTTCTGATGTTTTAGTTGAATCAAAGCCAGAAGAAAAAAATTTTCAGATAACGCAAACTCATAGAGTTTGCGGAACCAACGGAACAAGTTCCGTGGATCCACAAAATGCACAGCATTTTGTTGGAATTGAAAACTCAAAGTTTTCAATAACAAAAATTGCCGAATGCGACAATTTTTGGGATGGAAAAATCAGGCCAAAGCCAGAGGTTTTAAATCCTAATTTTTCAATAACTCAAATATTTCCAAAAACCAAGAGGCCTTCGTGGGATGAATATTATTTGGAAATAGCAAGAGCTGTTTTAGCTAGAGGCACCTGCCTGAGAAGAAACTTTGGCGCAGTTATTGTAAATCACGGCCAGATAATCAGCACAGGGTATACGGGCGCGCCGAGAGGAACACCAAACTGCATCGAGTTAGGCAAATGCTACAGGGAGGAAAAAAATATTCCATCTGGAACGCAGTATGAAAAATGCCGTTCAGTGCACGCAGAAGAAAATGCAATGCTGCATGCTTCGAGGGAGCAGATGTTTGGAGGCACCATTTATATTGCAGGTCAAGACGCTAAAACAAATAACATAGTTAAAGCGTATCCGTGCGACCTTTGCCAGCGAAAAATAATTAATTCAGGATTAAAGCAGGTTGTCACAATGGATGCGGACAGAAATATAATAAGTTATTCTGTAGAAGATTGGATAAAACAGGCAAATGAAAATCCATTCAGGCATCTGGACGAACAAAATTATACAGGTTCATAAATCGGGCCTTTCGGAGTTAATGTGCTCTTAATCAAACTTATTGTATCAACTGCGAATGTTCCGAATTCAGTATTTTTGTATTTTTTGAAAACATCTTTTGCTATTTGTTTATCCGCTCTTTTAACTCTGCAGAGAGTTAAATGATTTGTATAGTCTCTATGCTCTTTCTCAAATCCTAATTTCTCCAATTCAGTTTCCACTGATTTCTGAATTTCCTTGGCTTCTTCATCGCCTTTGTCTGCGCCGACCCAAAGGACTCTAATATGTTCCTCAGAAGGAAAAGCTCCAAGGCCTTTCAAAGACATTTCAAATTCGCTGAATCTTATTTTATTCAGCGCGTCCTTTATCGCATTTGCTTTTTTATCCTCAACTTCTCCAAGAAATTTTAAAGTAAGATGTAATTTGTCACCGACCCAGCTTCCAAGAAATACATCTTTCAGCGTGGTCTGTAGCTCTATAAGCTCTTTTTTCAAATCCTTTGGAATTTCAATTGCAATGAACAGCCGCATAACAACGTTTATATTTCTTTTAGAATATAAATATTATATGCCAGACCCAATCACCGGATTTTTAGGTGTAGTGGATATAGTTTCAGCAATAATAATTGCTTCGCTTGATGTCCCAATTATCGGCCCTCTTAAATGGCTGCTCGTGGCAGTTCTGTTAATAAAAGGAGTTCCCAGCCTTTTAGGGTAATTATTTTCTGCTGAACATAATAACTTAAAAATTAAAATCGAAATTAAAAAATATGGATGAAAGACAAGTAATTAGGGAGCTGCTTGAAAGCGGACAGCTTCCGACTCCTGAAATGGTTGCAAAAATATTGCAGCCAATCCAGCCTAAAGCAGTAACTAAAACCTGCGGCTCATCTGTTGAGGTCGTCCAAAGTTTTCATTATGAGCCTAAAAAAATAGAAGTATCTGACTTTGCAAATTATTTCAAATCAAGATACAGTTTTTTAAAAAATCTGTTATCCAACAGAGCAGAAGTAGAATCTCCGACGTCTATCTCAAAGCTGATTAATGCGCGCGAAAAAGCAAATATCATCGGCTTGATTTCAACAATTCAAAAACTGCCTTCCGGCGCGCTTAAAATGATAGTAGAAGACCAGTCAGGCAGTATAAACGCAATTATTTCGTCAAAAGACCCTGAGCTTGCAAAGAAAGCGAGCTATTTAGCTCTTGATGAA